>JALHUE010000206.1 GCA_022866145.1 Anaerolineales bacterium
CACTCGATCCCTCGAGCTGACCGCTGGCAGGCTCGGACTGCCTTCACGGTCAGTTGTCCCAATTCAAGACTTGAGCCTATCGCTCGCCCTGATAGGTTGGATGCCCATGGGAAGGTTCTTTGCGGAGTTGCTCGGTACGTTCGCCCTGGCGCTCTTCGGCACCGTGGCGATCATCGTCAGCCTTCTTTGTGGCGGCGTGATCACCCATGTCGGGATCGCCCTGACCTTCGTAATGGCGGTGCTGGCGATGATCTATGCCTTCGGCAACGTCTCCGGCGCCCATCTCAACCTGGCGGTCACTGCGGCCTTCGTCCTGGCTGGGCGCCTTCCGCGGTGTTGGCTTGCTCCCTACCTTGCCGCTCAGACGTCGGGTGCGCTGGCGGCCAGCGCCTTCCTGGCCTGGTCGTTTCCGCAGCATCCGACGCTGGGCGCCACGGTTCCCGCGATCGCCGACGTACCGGCCTATGCCTTCGAAGTGCTGCTGGCCGGACTGCCAATGTCGGTGGTCCTGCACCTCGTCATCGGGTTCCAGGAGCGGGGCCTGCTGGCGGGCGTGGCCATCGGGGCCACGGTCGCCATGGCTGCCATGTTCCCCGGTCCGGTCACGGGCGCCTCGACGAACCCCGCCCGCTCGCCCCAGCCCGGCTGGCTGGGACCGGGTCTCACTAGCCGATCTACCTAGCGGCACCTTTCCTGGGAACCGCGCCCGCCCTGGGCGTGGTGAGGGTGATCCGCCCGGCGGTCCCGCCGCCCGCGGCGAGAGCTCCCGCTGCCCGGGCGGGAGACTCATCCCCCTCCCGGGTCCCGGAATCCGCTGGGAACCGCCTGCCTGTGGGATACTTGGCGCCTCACTTCTCGGCCAGGGCGTCGACCGCATGCGCGAAGAACTGCTCATCCAATCCACCCCTGAACCCCGCACCCGCCCCGGCCTGGCGGCCGACCTGCGCGCCCTGGGGCTGCAGCCCGGAATGACCGTGCTGGTCCATTCCTCGCTGACCTCCCTGGGCTGGGTGAGCGGCGGACCGGTGGCGGCCATCCAGGCGCTGATGGACGTGCTCACATCGCAGGGGACGCTGGTGATGCCGGCCTTTAGCGGCTACTCCGACCCAACCTACTGGGAGAACCCTCCGGTTCCCCGATCATGGATCGAGGTGATCCACGCCACGATGCCGGCCTATGACCCGGCCACGGCACCGACGCGCGGCATGGGCCTGATCGCCGGGAGTTTTCGCACCTGGCCCAGCGTGCTCCGCAGTCAGCACCCGCTCGACTCGTTCTGCGCCTGGGGCGCGCACGCCCAAGAGGTCATCGCCGACCACGCATTGGATGACGGGTTGGGGGAGGCCTCTCCGCTGGCTCGCATCTTTGAGCTCAACGGACATGTGCTGCTGCTCGGTGTGGGCTTCGACAGCAACACCTCGTTCCATCTCGCCGAGCACCGTGCGCCGCGCATCCGCCGCCGGCTCAGCCAGAAGGTGCCCATCCTGGGCGGGCAGGGCAGGGAGCTGGTTTCGATCTCCGAGATCGACTACTCGACCGACGGCTTCCCCAAGATTGGACAGGCGCTGGAGGCCGCCGGCCGGGTGCGCCTCGGCCCGGTTGGATCGGCTACCGCCCGCCTGTTCTCTCAGCCCGAGTGTGTCGATTTCGCCTGCGATTGGTTCCGCCGCCACCAGCCGGAGGGCGCCCGGTCCCGCCCACCTGAGGCCTAGGACGCTCACCCGCCAGGCAGGCAAGGCCTGAATCCAACTCGCCGTCACGGCCCGGAATCCGCCAAGCCTGGAGCGCGACTCTGACCTCACCCGCACGATTCGGTCCCAGGCCAGCTGGCGCTCCCACGGCAGGCTAGAAGCCGGGTTGAGCGGGCATGGCTGCCCAGCCGCGCCGGCTCCCGCCGAGACCAGGCCGCTTTGCCTCAGAGCTCGCGAATGAATACCCGGTGGTTCTTGTAAGCCACGCCGCCCACGTTCTCTAGATCGCGACGCATCTGAACGGCGGATTCGGCCACCTGGGTCAGATCGGCATGCAGGAACTTGTGCTCGTGGATGGTCTTCTCCAGCTCCGAATACAGCAGGGCGTTGCCGCCCCGGCCCTGGAACTCAGGCAGGACGCCGGCGCCGTTGAGGGCCACCCAGCGGGTGCGGCGTGCCTCCAGCTGCAGATCGACAATGCCAAAGGGCAGCAACCGGCCCTTGCTGCGCTGGATGGCGGCCGAGACGTCCGGGAAGGCGAACAGGAATCCGATAATTTCGTCCTCGTGCAGGATGACCTTGATCAGGCGCGGGTTGGCGAAGCCCAGCATGTTGTCCGTCAGGAACTTGATCTCGCGATCACTGAGCGGGTAGTACTCCCAATTGTTGACAAAGGTCCGGTTGTAGGCCTGGCCGATCTTCGGGGCCATGGCCATCAGCTCTCTCTTGCGGGTGAAGCGCAGCACCCGCAGCCCGCTTCGAGCTGCCGCCCGTTCCGCCACGCGGTGGACACGTTCGGGCAAACGGAATTTCTCGGCGCTCAGGTAGCATGAGACGAAGTCAACCTCCTTGCGAAAACCGAGTCGCTCGGCGAAGGCGGGGTAGCTGGGAGGGTTGTAGTTCATCATCGTCATCGCCGGCCGGAACTCGAAGCCGTCCACCAGCATCCCGTAGCCGTCCAGGGCGCCGAAGCCCTTCGGGCCGACAACCTGCGTCAGTCCTCGCCGGCGGGCCGCTTCGAAGACTCGCTCAAACAGTGCTGATGCGATTTCAAGCTCGTTCACGCACTCGAACAGATAGAACTGCGCCTGGAGCTTGCCGTGATAGCGGTTGTACGGACGGTTTTCCAGCAGGGCAATTCGCCCGACGTCCCGGCCGTCCCGGGTCGCCAGGAAGAACTCCGCCTCCGAATGCTCGTAAAAGGGATGCTTGTCGGGATTCAGCTGGGTCGAGGCGTCCATCAGGATCGGAGGCACCCACAGCGGGGAATCGGCGTAGAGATGGAAGGGCAAGTGCAGGAAGCGCTTGACGAGCGTCTTGTCGCGCACATCAACAGCCTGGATCGAAAGCATGGCCCCTCCCTCGATAGCGGCGCGGATTGTAGCACCCGCCCCTCGGGCCTACAATTGGATTCCCGCTCCACTGGAGGTTGACCTGGCCCGAACAGAAGTCGTCCGATTGCTGGCCACGTCCTTCACTCGGCTGTTCTGCACGCACTCCGTCGAGGGACGCCAGCATATCCCCGCCACCGGCCCCTACATCCTGGCCGTTAATCACCTGGGCATGCTCGATGCGCCGTTGATCTACACCGAGGCCGGCGGCGAACACCTCGCCGCCTGGGTGGCCGAGAAATGGGAGCGGCACCTGATCCTGGGCCCGTTCATGCGGGCAGCCAACGGCATCTTCATCCAGCGAGGCGAGGTTGATCGGGAGGCGCTGGAGGCAGCCGTCGCTTGGCTCAAGGCCGGCAAGGTGTTCGGCATGGCGCCCGAGGGCACGCGCAGCCGCACGCATCAGCTCAACCGCGGCAAGGCCGGCATCGTCTATCTTGCCCACCAGGCCGACGTGCCGATCCTGCCAGCCGCCTGCATCAATACCGAGGATGCTCTGCCGGCCTTGCTCCGCTTGCGGCGCAAGCATGCCGTTCTGCGCTTTGGTGAACCCTTCCGTCTTCCGCCGCTAGACCCGGCCCGTCGGGCCGGGTCCACCCGCGACCAGGCCGACGAGGTCATGTGCCGCATCGCCGCCCTCCTGCCCGAGCGCTACCACGGCGCGTACGCCACCCATCCGCGCCTGGCGGAACTCCGGCCCGCTGGCGGCGCTGCCTAGTGACGCCAGGCGATCGGCGGGGTTGTAACTGGCGAGGGTATCCTCTCGGGAGACCCCCTCGTAGGAGGCAGCTCACATGATCAACGCACTGCTTGGACTCGTAGCGGGCTTGATCCTGCTGTTCGCCGGCAAGCGCTTCTTCTGGCTGGTAGCCGGCCTGGTCGGATTCTTGTTTGCCTGGGGAATCATCGAGAACGTATTCGGCGGAGGCTGGCTGGCGGTGATCATCGGCCTGGTCCTGGCCTTCGTGTTCGGCTGGCTGGCGATTAAGTTCGTCAAGATCGTCGCCTACTTCATCGGGTTCGCCGCCGGGGCCTTCATCCTGCCGGCGCTGTTCGGTTTGTTCGGGCTGAACCTCGGCTTCCTGCTCGAAGCCCTCATCGGCGGCGTCATCGGACTCCTGCTGATGGTGTTCGTGTTCGACTGGGGCCTGATCCTGCTGACGGCGATGATGGGCGCTTCCGCCGTCGGGGGCGGGATCCAGGAAGTCCTCGGCGTCGGCCAGCCGATCACCGGCCTCGTTTTCCTCGTGCTTCTGGTCGCCGGGGTCTTTGTTCAGGCGCGCAGCAAAGGATGAGGCTGGCCGGAGGCCGTCTCGGGCCCGGCACTCCCAACTAACGAAGGAACCGGAACCGGCTGCGCCAGCGCAGCCGGTTCACTCCTGACAGCCCGCAGGTGGAGGGTCACCCCGCCGGGCCGGATCAGCGCATGATGCGCGGCATCAACCAGAAGGCCGTGTCATCTTCGAAGTCTCCCCGCGTCTGCACAGTCAGGATGAACTTGACCTTCTTGCCTGCCAGATCCGACAGGTCGGTATCGACCGAGCGGAACTCGTCGTCGTACTCCTCATTCCACTCATCCAGCGTCTTCACCGAGCCGTCGCCGATCCGATACTCCAGCTTCATCTTCATACTGCACTGCTCAGAATCATCCAGACAACTGATGACCGCCCGGAAGGCGTCGCCCTGTTCCACCTTGAAGGCCGGGAACTCCCCTCGGATGCGGCCGTCTTCGATCGCCGGCGGATTCGTCCATAGCCCGGGTTCATTCTCTCTGCGCCCACCCTCCATCACGGCTTCCTCCACTCGCAGGACAAAGCCATCGGGCGACCCGGCCTCGCCGGGGCACGGCAGGTCACCTGAGGCAGTGGACCAATCCGCATCGCAGTAGTTCTCCACCAGGCTGTAGACCACTTTGTCGGGCAGGGAGACGCGGATGCCTACCCAGAAGGGCTTCGTCCCCTGGTCTCCGATTCCAAACAGCTGTCCCCCGAGCGACTGCAGTTTCCAATATCCGCGGTATTCCCCTTTGCCTTCGGGCGCTTCCAGGTCCACAGAGATGTCGACCGTCTCGCCGGGTCTGACCTCCCCCAACAGCGGTTGACTCTTGGCTCCCGACATCCGATCTCCTGAGTCAAACAGCAGATCGTAGTCACGCGTCCAGGTGCACGAGCCATTGTTCCTCAAGCGCCAGGTCTTGGTGAAATCGGCCCCCGGCCTGAACTCCGAGCCGTCGGGGACGGTGACGTCGCTGACGAGGGTTGCCCGATTGCAGGGGATCGTCGTCGGGGCCACCGTGGGCGACAGCGTCGGCACCGGCGTGGTGGCGGCCGATGGATTGGGAGGTGTCAGGCTTGGTCCTTCCGTCGAAATGGGAGGCAAAGGGATCGGCCCGGTCGCGGCGGCTGCGATTTCGGTCATAACCGACTCGACCGTGTGGGCGGCTGCGGTCCCCGCCGTGTTGCCAACTGCCGGTTGTGGCACCAAGCCAGCCGGCAGAGCACAGGCAAGACTGACGGCCGCGCCGGCCAGGCCTACCGTCAGCAGGCAGCGCAGGTCCTTTCTCATCCCAACCTCCTTTGCCCGCCCCTGCGGCCCGGCTGGGGCGGCGCCTGGACTGTAACGCATGCTGGCCCTGGGCTGCCGCGACTGATTCTACGCTTGGCTGCAGTCCCAAGAGGCATCGACGCTCTTCCTGAGGTTGCCGTTCCCGGCCATCGTGGCCGCCTCTCCCCCGCGCAGGGGAAGGACCTTTCCCCTGTTTGGTTCCACCCTTGGCGGGATTGTCGTTGTCCACCAAGTGGCGTAGAAATAGAACGTCTGTTCTATCTCGTTCACCATGGAGCCATCTACCATGCTATCCCAACAACGCCTGCCACTCGCCGCCTCCGACCTACCACTCCCGGCCGCCGATCCGGCGCTGCTGGAGACGCTGCTTCAGCCGCGCCTGTCGCTGTTCTGGGGGGCGCACACGCCCACCCGCACGCTGCTGGCCGTGTTGACCACCCTGGCGGCGCGCGGCCAGGCGGTGCGCGTCTTCGACGGCGGCAACCGCTTCGACGGCTACTTCGTCGCCCGGCTTGCCCGCCAGCTCACCCCGGCGCCGCAGGCCGTGCTGCAGCGTATCCGCCTGTCGCGCGCCTTCACCTGCTTTCAACTCGCCGAGCTGATCGAGAACGCCGCCGCCGATCCGCAGCCCCTGTTCGCCCTCGACCTGCTGGCCACATTTTATGACGAGAGCGTCTCGCTACAGGACTCCGAACGTCTGTTGATGACCACCCTCGGTCATCTCAAGCGCCTGGCCGCCGCCGGGCCGGTGATCGTCGGCGCCCGCGAGCCGCAGTCCCTGGTGAAGGAACGCTGGGCGCTGCTCGACCACCTGCAGGCCGCCGCCGACGCCGCCTGGATGCTGCGCGCCCCGCAGGCCGAGCCGCCGCTGCAGCCGAGGCTGTTCTGATGGGCCGCACCCTCCCCTCGATCACCCAGGCCTTCCTCCAGGAGCAGCAGTCGCTGCTGCGTTTCCGCCGCGCCCTGCGCCGCGAGGACCAGCTCGCCCTGGATGACCTGCTGGCGGCTTCGCGCCACCACCTGGCCGCCGCCGCCTACGCCTCCCACCTGCTGCCCTTTGAGACCATGCTGCTGGCGATGCTGGTCGAAGAACATAAGCAGGTGATCGATCTCCGACGCCGGCTGGAACAATTGGAGGGCTCCAGCCTCAGCCCGTCGCTGCCGCCCGCCTCGGGGACCGAGGCGGCTGGAAGCGCCTCCTCGGAAGAGACAAGGATCTCGTAAGCGCCGACGGGGGGTTCATCCCTCGCCTGTCCGCCCCGCCGCTCGAGGCGCAGGCTGGGAACGCGGCTCTCCCCGCCTCCGTTCCGGGTGAGCGTGGATCGCTTTCCTTTCCAGGTACAGGGCGGCCCCGGAGCGATCGCCGCTCCCTCCGCCCCGAAAACCAGCACCCTTACCAGGAGCGCATGGTGTCTACCCTGTTCGGCTGGCTTTTCGACGTCTACCCTTCCGGCGACGGCATGTGCCTGTGGCTGATCGACGCCGAGGGCCGGATCCACGCCCTTTCCGATACGTTTGCCCCGGTCTTTTACGTGCGCGGTCCCCAGGCCGGTCTGCGCGCCCTGTGTCAACACCTGCGCGCCCGCCGCGCCCCGGTCGAGCTGCGGCGCACGGAACGACGCGACTTGTTCCTCGATCAGGAAGTCGAAGTGTTGGCCGTTTCGGTGCGCAACCCGGGCCAGCTGCCCCTGCTCTTCCGGCAGGCGGCCGATGCCTTTCCGAACCTGACGTACTACGACGCCGACATCAGCCTGCCGCAGCGCTACGTCCTGGCCCGCAGTCTGTTCCCGCTGGCCTACTGCGCCGCCGAGCATGACCACGGCCGCCTGCGCCGCATCGAGGCCCTCGACACACCCTGGGATGTCGAGTACCGCCTGCCGCCGCTGCGGGTGATGGCGCTGCGCCTGTCCGGCGAACTGCGCGACCCCGCCCGCGGCCACCGCGGCGATCTGCTGGTCGACGTCGATGACCGCCTGTTCACCTTCAAGCGCAGCGACAGCCGGGCGCTGCTGCTCGGCCTGCAGCATCTGCTCGAGCAGCACGATCCGGATCTGCTGGTCACGGCCTACGGCGACTCATACATCCTGCCGCGCCTGCTCCAGCTGGCGGCGCACTACCGCATCCCGCTGCCCCTCAACCGCGATCCGGCCCAGCGCGTCGCTCATAAGGCAGCCCGCTCCTACTTCTCCTACGGCCGGGTGGTCTTCCGCGACGAGCAGCATCTGCTGTTCGGGCGCTGGCACGTCGACCGCCAGAACGCCTTCCTGGCCGACGACTACGGCCTGGACGGGACGTTGGAGATCGCCCGCCTGACCGGCCTGCCGGTGCAGACCGTCGCCCGCGTCTCGACCGGCACCGGCATCAGCGCCATGCAGATCGCCACCGCCCAGCGCCGGGGCGTGCTCGTCCCCTGGCAGAAACGCCAGCCCGAGTCGCTCAAGTCCGGCAACGACCTGCTGGTGGCCGACAAGGGCGGTCTGGTCTATCTGCCGATCCCCGGCCTGCACGAGCACGTCGCCGAACTCGATTTCTCCGCCATGTATCCCAGCATCATGGTGCGCTTCAACCTGTCGCCAGAAACCGTCGGCGCCGCCTGCTGCGACGGCCGCCCCGTGCCGGAGTTGGGCACGCCGGTCTGCACCCACCGCCAGGGGCTGGTCCCCGAGACCCTGGCGCCGCTGCTCGAGAAGCGCGCCCACTACAAGGCGCTCGTCCGCCAGCTTCCCGAGGACGACCCGCGGCGCGAGACCTACCGCCGGCGCTACTCGGCCCACAAGTGGCTGCTGGTCACCTGTTTCGGCTACCTCGGCTACAAGAACGCGCGTTTCGGACGCATCGAGGCCCATGAGGCCGTCACCGCCTACGGCCGCGAAGTTCTGCTGCAGGCCAAGGAGATGGTCGAGGCCCGCGGCTTCCGCGTGCTGCACCTGTACGTCGACGGCCTGTGGATCCACAAACCCGGCGTCCGCCGCCCGCCCGACTATCAGGGCCTGCTCCAGGAGATCCAGGCCCAGACCGGACTGCACATTGGGCTGGAGGGCATCTACCGCTGGCTGGCCTTTCTGCCATCGCGCACTGAGCCGCGGATCACGGTGGCCAACCGCTACTTCGGCGCTTTCCAAGACGGCAGCCTGAAGATCCGCGGCATCGAGGCCCGCCGCCACGACACGCCGCCTTTCATCAAGCAGACCCAGTTGGAGATCCTGGAGATCCTGGCTCAGGGCGCTGACGCCGCCGGCTTCCGCCGGGCCCTGCCGGCGGCGGTCGATCACGCCCGCCACAAGCTGCACCGGTTGCTGGCCGGCGAGGTGCCGCTGTCCGATCTGGTGATCACCCAGCGCCTGTCGCGGCCGCCGGTGGAGTACGTCACGCACACTATCACCTCCCAGGCAGCGGGCGAGCTGGTTCAGGCCGGCATCGAACTCAGCCCGGGGGCCACCGTCCGCTTGATCCTGGTGCCCGGGCCCGAGAAAGCCCGGGCGTGGGAGCTCGTCGAAGGCCCGCTGCCCTACGACCGCCCAGCCTACGCCGAGTTGTTGCTGCGGGCCGTCGAGAGCCTGTTCGCCCCTGTCGGCGTCGATCGCCCCACCCTCGACACCTGGATCCGGGGCAACTCCGGCTACTGGGGACCACCCGGCGCGCTGCCGCCGGCCGGCGTAGACCCCGGCACGCCGCTGCTGGCCAGCCGGAGGAAAGCCGGCACCGTGCCCTCCCCCGCGCCGCCACCCTGGGAAGGGACTCCCGGCGGCAGCCCCGCATCCACCCAACCCGCATTTCTGCCTGCACGTGCGCAGGCGCAGACCGGTGCAGTCCAGGCTGGGGGAACCACGCGCCGGCGGGCGGTGGAGTGATCCCACCGCCCGCCGGCAGCCGATCTCAACCCGAGGAAGATCGGTCCTTCACGATCAGCGGGCCTGTCGGGCACTCACTTCACGCCCGGCGCTGGATGCACCGAGCACATTGCGCTTCACTGTCACCACGATCCACTTCCAGTGCACGATCAGGTGAACGCTGACGCCGGCGATCATCGCCATCCCGAACCAGTCATGCAGGCTGCGCCAGGCATCCCGCGTTAGTAGCCAGGACTGCGAGGCCACCCGTCCACCTTGATAGCCCGCGCCGGCGAGCCCGAAGAAGAAGACCAACCCGGTCAACGCCGTCACCAGGAACCCAAGGGCGATCACACTGTTCAGCAGCAAATTCCATTTCGGCCTGAGTGACATCCCGCACCTCGCCCTACAAGGCTGAGCCAGAGTCGCGGACAGCCGGCGCAGCCCAGCGCCCGCCCCCCGCCCACAGCGGTCGGCCGGTCTCGTCCCGCAGCACCACCGTCTGTCCGGTGGCCGGCAGCGTCAGACTCTGAACCTCGAAATCGCCGTCTTCGGCAAAACCTGTGAGCTGCACCTCGTCACCCGGCTGCAGGACGATCCCGAGGCTCGCCCAGTAGCCCGACTGGCCGAGGCCCGCCGTCAGCAGCGAGCCATCCGGGCGCTGCAGCACCAGCTGGCTGTCATCCAGCGAGACCACGCTGCCGACGGCTTCGGTCCACACATGATCGGTTTCCGCCAGGGGGGCAGCCTGGGGCCCGGTGGAACCGCTGCCTCGGCCCCCGCCGGACCGGCCGGTGTGCGGCGCTTCCGCCAGCGGTGCACGCCCTCGTCCCTGGCCCGCTCCCTCGCCGCCCACCGGACCATCGGATTCTGTCGTCCAACGCCCGCGATCTCCAGCCGCGTAGGCTTCCGCGCCCGAGCCGCTGAAGGCCTCGTACACTCCATAGCCCATCAGCGACAGCACGCCAACAATCGCACCAGCAAACACCCATCGCTTCACCATGTTTCTCACCTCGATTCCTCCAGGCGCAGCGATTCGCCGCTCCGGTCTGCGATCAGGCTAGCCATCGGCCATGTAGAAGACGTGAAGGGGAGGCGCAGATCGCCTGCAGCCACACCCGCACCGGCTTCCCACGTACCCACTGGGCAAGGTCCAAGTCCTGCTTTCCGACCCCTCATATCCGGGTCCCGCCCGCCGCGGCCCCAGATCTTGGCGTGCGGCCGGCCTGCTCAGCCGACCGCTCCCCATCCCCCAGCCGAGCTCTGGCGGCTGTCCGGTTTGACGCTCCCCCGCCGACCGTGGTATCATTCTCCTCAATCTCGGGCCGCTCACGCCCTTCTGAGCGGCCCCGCCATGTCCGAGTCCGAGAGGAGTTGGAAGATCAGCGCATCCGAGTTCCGTGTCAACGAGGAAATACGGGTTAGTGAAGTTCGGCTGATCGGCCCGGACGGCCAGAACCTG
>JALHUE010000207.1 GCA_022866145.1 Anaerolineales bacterium
GTATCCTCGGCTGAAGGATCCGAGCCGCCTGACCAATAGGATGGGATCAGGACGATGACCTGGAAGACGTACTACACTCCCCGCAGCTTGGAAGAGGCGCTCTCGCGCCTGGCCGAGGCGCCTGGCGAGAGGCGCCTGGTCGCCGGCGCCACGGATCTGATGCTCGAGATCGAACGCGGCCTCCGCCGGGGCGTCGTAGCGCTGATCGACATCACGCGAATCCCGGGGCTCGACGAGATCCGCCTGGACGACCAGGGCTGGATCCGGCTGGGCCCGCTGGTCACCCACAATCAGGTTGCGGGCTCCGAGCTGATCCGGCGGCGAGCGTTTGCGCTTGCCCGAGCCTGCTGGGAGGTCGGCGCGCCGCAGATCCGCACTCGGGCGACCGTCGCCGGCAACCTGATCACAGCCTCCCCGGCCAACGACACGATTCCTCCCCTGATGGCGCTCGAGGCCCGCCTGCGCCTGGCTTCTTCGGCTGGGGAGCGCACGGTGGACCTGCGGGAGTTCTACACCGGTGTGCGCAAGACGGTGATGCGGCCGGACGAGATGCTGGTCGAGATCGCCTTCCCAGCGCCTCCACCCGAGGCGCGTAGTTCGTTCCTGAAGCTCGGCTTGCGCCGGGCACAGGCGATCTCGGTCGTGAATGCCGCGGTGGTTCTGGAGATGTCGGGCGCGGTTGTGCGCCGCGCGGCGATTGCCCTGGGTGCGGTGGCGCCTATCGTCGCTCGGGCTGAGGCGGCGGAAACCTGGCTGAAGGGAAGAACCCTGGACGAAGCCGCAATCGGCGAGGCCGCCCACCTTGCACTCCAGGCGGCAACCCCCATCGACGACCTGCGCGCCTCCGCCGCCTATCGGCGCCGCATGGTCGAGGTCTGCGTCCGACGCTGTTTGCAGACCCTCGCCCGCAAGCAGGAGCGGGACGGGTATCCCGACCATCCGGTGATGCTGGCGACGGGACCAACCCGCTTGTCGACCCCGATCCAGGCCTCTTTCCGCCACCAGGCCGGCGACGAGATCCGCACTTTGATTAACGGCAAGCCCTATGTGTTCACCACCGGCCACGACAAGTCGCTGCTGCGTTTGCTGCGCGAGGAGGCCGGGCTGATCGGAACCAAAGAGGGCTGCGCCGAGGGCGAGTGCGGCGCCTGCTCGGTGTTCTTGGACGGGGTTGCCGTGATGGCCTGCATGGTCCCTGCGCCGCGGGCGCACAACGCCGCGATCGAGACCGTCGAGGGCCTGGCCCAGGATGGTGAGCTCCACCCCCTGCAACGGGCGTTCATCGAAGAGGGCGCGGTCCAGTGCGGATACTGCACGCCGGGTTTCATCATGGCTGGGGTAAAACTCCTGGAGGAACGGACCAATCCGAGCCCGCTCGACATCCAACAGGCATTCGCCGGCAACCTTTGCCGATGTACCGGGTACTACAGCATCATCTCCGCCGTGGAACGAGCTGCGCAATTGATGGCGGAACCGAAGTAGCCTGTCAGGCCGGAGGATCACGATGGGGCGAGACAGCTGGCGCTATGCCCAACATGAACGTGAACGTGAGATTCGCAAACGGCAGAATCCGATGTTGCGCGGTGTGGGATGCCTGGTAGTTGTGATCTTTGGCTTGCTTGCCTACTTCTTCTCGGGGTGGTTCCTGCAGGCGAATTCTGTCAACGCTTGGATCTACCTGCCGCTGGAGATCATCCTGCCTCCGGAGCAGCTCCCCTGGATTCCGCCGGGATTCCTGGTGCGGCTGGTGATCGCGGTCATGTTCATGGTCGCCAGCTACGGGTTGCTGAGCCTGGCGTATGCTGTCCTGTTTCCGATCAAGCCTGGTGAGACCGATTTCCCGAAGCCGCCCCGGCCGCCCAAGAAGAAGACCCGCTAGGGCCAGCCATGGATCGAACCGTTCCCCGCACGGGCTCGGAGGAAATCGAGCTCTACATCCGGACGTACTACTCCCTGCTGCGGTCGTCGGCGGAGGCCCAGCTGCGCACGCTGGAGGAGACCCACGCCGCCATGGGCTCCTCCCTTCATCCTGGCGTCCAGAGCCCGCAGCCGGACATGTCGGCTTTCATCTACTGTTCGCTTCGCCTGCCGGATTGCATCCTCGACGTTGAGCGCGTGATCCTGGGGCAGACGGAGGCAGTCTTCCAGCTGAATGGGGTCGGCGATGTGGGTGCCTGGAGTCCGGTAGCCGCGCGGGCGAGGCGGCGTCGTTGTTACTTCGACGGCCGCAACACGCTGGCGTGCCTGATCGCCAGCGGCACCGACATCGATGACATCATCCCGATCCTGACCGCCTTCCAGATGGAATGGAACAAGCTGAACTCGGTGCTGCAAGGCGAGCAGGTGCGGGCCTTTCTGCAGTCTTCCCAGGACGATGAGAAAGGGCTCTCGACGTTTGCCGATGGCATCGGTGTCGGAAGGGACGATCTGTCACGCCTGCGCCAGGTGTGGGGTGCGCGCTTCTGGCAGCTGCTGCGGGCGATCGCCGCCGGGCGCAAGCGGATGCGCGTCCGCCTGCTGGCGGGATCGCTCACCGATTACCGCAAGGCGACCCAGCTGTGGTGGGATGCCGTACTCGACCAGGCTCCCGATCTCACACGCAGGCCGGTGTATTTCGTCTCGAGCAATCCGCACAGCCTGGTGAACCTGGTGAGCGGCTTCGCCCCGCGGCATGAAGCCGAGCTTGTCGAGGTACTGCATTGGCCTCGCAACGCCGATCTGCTGGCGGAATGGCGCGAAATCGAATCCCGCAACGTTCCCTCCAGTCGCGAGAACCTGCTCTACTACGTACAGAAGAAGCACATGGCGACCCCGGAGGCCCAGGCGCTGGCGGAGCAGCGCTCGCTGGACGAAGCAGCCTGCGGCATCCGCCGCTTCGATAGCCAGCACGGGCTGGACTCGGAAGTCCAGGTGATCCAGCTGGACCAGGTCCGCCCGGAATGGGTTGATCCGAGGCTGCGCCTGCCCGGCCTAGATGCCCTGCGGCGAAGCGAGGCCGTGATCATCAACATTGACTACCCGCTGGGCATGGCCGCCTATCTGATCCTGACGTACATCGCAAGCCGGGCAAGCCGGCTGCTGGGGGTGTACGCCATGGGCAAGGCTGCCACGCTGAACGGCGTGATCGGTGACGTGATGATCTCTTCGGTCGTGCACGATGAGCAGTCGCAGAACACTTACCTGCTGGACAACTGCTTCAGCGCGGCCGACCTTGGCGAAGACCTCGTCTACGGCACGGTGATTGACAATCAGAAGACCGTCAGCGTTCGCGGTACTTTCCTCCAGACGCCACGCTACATGGACGTCTTCTACCGTGAGGGCTATACCGTGATTGAGATGGAGGCCGGCCCCTACCTGTCGGCGATCTACGAGCTCTGGCGCCCGAAGCGCTACCCCTCGAACGAGATCGTCGACATGCATCACCTTCCGTTTGATGTGGGTTTCCTGCATTACGCTTCCGACACCCCGCTCAGCAAAGGCCGGAACCTGGGAGCCGGAGCCCTTTCGTACTTTGGCATGGACCCGACCTATTCCACGAGCCTAGCGATCCTGAAGCGCATCTTCTCACTGGAGATCTCGCGCCTGCAAGGCGCCGGCGACGACAGACCGGGGGAAGCGGTGGTCCGGCGGTGAGGGGAACCATGACCGCGGTTGGAGCCTCGGCCTATCGCGTAGATGCGGTGGGAAAGGTGACGGGCAGCGCCTTGTACCCCGGGGATCTCAGCCGGCCGGACCAGGCGTGGATGAAGATCCTGTTCGCCGGCCGGCCGCACGCCATCGTGCACAGCATTGACACGTCTGAAGCCGAGGCCGGCCCGGGTGTGCTGGCCGTGCTGACGGCCAAGGATGTGCCGGTCAACGAATACGGGCTGATCGTGCCGGACCAGCCCGTGCTGTGCGGACCAGGTTCGTCCAAAGCGGGCGGCGACCGAGTACGCTTCGTTGGCGACCAGGTGGCACTAGTGGTGGCCGAGACGGAAGCCCAGGCAGCCGAGGCCCTCAAGCGCATTCGAGTCGAGTATCACGACCTGCCTGCCTTGCTGGATCCGGTGGAGGCGATGCGGCCCGAGGCGGTGCGAGTCCACCCCGAGCTGGAAAGCAACGTCTTCGGACATTTCCGCATCCGCAAGGGCGACGTCGATCGGGCGTTGGCCGCCGCCGATGTCGTGATCGAAGCAGAGTACCGCACGCCGGCTCAGGAGCATGCCTACCTGCAGCCCGAAGCCGGGCTGGCCTACGTCGCCGAAGACGGCCGAGTGACGGTCGAGGTCGGTGGACAGTGGGTGCACGAAGACCGGGAGCAAATCGCCCACGCCCTGGGGCTGCCCGAAGACCAGGTGAGGGTGATCTACCCGGCGATCGGCGGCGCGTTTGGGGGCCGGGAGGACATGTCGGTCCAGATCGTCCTGGCGCTGGCCGCCTGGCGGTTGCACCAGCGTGGGATCCGCCGCCCGGTCAAGATCATCTGGTCCAGGGAAGAATCGATTGTGGGCCACCACAAGCGTCACCCATTTGTCCTCCGCGCCCGGTGGGGCGCCACGGCCGCGGGACAGGTGGTGGCTGCGCGCTGTGAGGTCATTCAGGACGGCGGCGCCTATGCCTACACCTCGACCAAGGTCCTCGGCAATGCCACGTTGATGTGCACCGGGCCGTACGAGATCGAGAACGTCTCGGTGGACTCGTATTCGGTGTACACCAATCATCTGCCCAACGGCGCCTTCCGCGGTTTCGGAGGGCCGCAGGCGGCGTACGCCGCCGAATGTCAGATGAACAAACTTGCCGAGCGGCTGGGGCTCGATCCGGTCGAGATCCGGCGCCGAAACCTCCTGCAGGAAGGCTCCTTGCTTTCCGTCGGCAGTCCGCTGCCGGCAGGTGTGACGATCGCCAAGGTGGTCGAGACCTGCGCGGCTACGGCCGGCTGGAGGGCGTCCTCGGCAGGCTGGAAGGGGCCGAAGACCCGGCCGGCTGCCGAAAGCCATCTGCGGCGGGGGATCGGGTTCGCATGCGCCTACAAGAACGTCGGCTTCTCCTTCGGGGCGCCGGAGCAGTGTATGGCGACGATTGAGCTGCGCGGCGGGGCGGAGATCGAGGAGGCGTTTCTGTACCACGCCGCGGCAGAGGTCGGGCAGGGTGCCCACACGGTGCTGGCGCAGATGGCTGCCCAGGCGCTCAACCTGCCGGTCGAGCGAGTGCGCCTGGTGACCGCCGACACGGCTCAGACCGGAAACTCGGGCTCGGTTTCAGCGTCGCGCATGACGTTCATGGCCGGCAACGCCATCCGCGGAGCGGCCCAGGCGGCCCTCGAACGCTGGCAGGCCGAGGACCGACCGGCGCGCGCATCTTACCGGTATGTCCCTCCCGCGACCACCGCCTTCGATCCTCAGACCGGGCGCTGCGATCCAAACTTCGCCTATGGCTATGTCGCCGAGGCGGTCACGGTCGAGGTCGACATCGAAACCGGCGCCCTCAGAATCCTAGACGTGGTCTGTGCCGATGATGTAGGCAAGGCGATCAACCCTCAGGCCGTGCGCGGGCAGATCGAGGGCGCCATCGTCCAGGCACAGGGGTATGCCATGCTCGAGAACTTCCAGCAGCCCGGCGGATACGTGCAGACCGCCCACCTGTCGACCTACCTGATCCCTACGATCCTCGACATCCCGGACCGGGTGCGAAGCGTGGTTCTGGAGGAAGCCGATCCGCGCGGGCCGTGGGGGGCGCGGGGCATGGGCGAGATGCCCTACCTTCCCCTGACACCCGCCGTTGTGGCCGCCGTTCACGACGCCACTGGGGTGTGGTTCGATTCGTTCCCCCTGACGCCCGAGCGCGTGCTCAGCGGGCTGCAGGCCTCCGCCGCGGCGTGATGGACCCCGCACCATTCATCCTGCTGCGGGGCGGAGGGGACCTGGCCAGTGGCGTGGCGGTACGTCTGTTCCGCTGCGGGTTCCGCCTGCTGATCACCGAACTGCCGCAGCCACGCGCCATCCGACGGCTGGTGTCCTTCGCCCAGGCGGTGTACGCTGGAAGTGCGCAGGTCGAAGGGATTACGGCCACTCTGATCGGAGAGGCACAGGCGGCGTTTCAGGCCGCCTCGGAGGGGGAGATCCCGGTCCTGGTCGATCCGGCCGCCGACGTGCGGCGCAGCCTGAAATTTGCGGCAATCGTCGATGGACGGATGCGCAAACAACCTCCCGAGATCGGCCTGGAGGCCGCACCGGTCATGATCGGGTTGGGCCCCGGGTTCACCGCCGGCATCGACTGCCATGCGGTGGTGGAAACGCAGCGCGGGCACCGTTTAGGCCGGGTGATCTGGCAAGGCCCGGCTGCGCCTGACACTGGCCAGCCGGGCATGATCGCCGGCCAGGCTGAAGGGCGCCTCCTGCGAGCGCCGGGCGAGGGGCGCATACAGGCAAGGGTCCCGTTGGGCTCGTCAGTTGCTGCCGGCCAGACCGTGGCCGAGATCGGCCCCCATCAGGTCGTGGCGCCCTTCGCCGGAGTGGTCCGCGGCCTGCTGCACGATGGCCTTCTCGTCGCCGCCGGTGAGAAGATCGGCGATGTGGATCCGCGCGGGAAGCCCGAGTACTGCCGCGAGGTCTCCGACAAGGCGCTGGCAGTGGCTGGGGGCGTGCTGGAGGCCCTATTGACTCAGCCCGAGATTCGGCTGGCACTCCGAGGCTGACGTGCGGCTCAGCGAGGCGCTGCGCATCTCCCCCAGAGTCTCGTGCGCCTTCGTCGGCGCCGGCGGCAAGTCCGCTCTGATGGGGCGAGTTGCTGCGGAGCTGGCCGGCGACATGCCCATCGTGCTGAGCACCACCACCCGGATCGCCCTGCACCAGCGCCAACTGGCGACGAACCACTTGATCCTGCAGGACAAGCTTGAGCTCGCCACACTCCGCCCGTTCCTGGAGGGCCCCGGCACGATCCTGCTCACCGGACGAGTGGCGCCGGGGGAGCCGAAGTGGCTCGGGCTGGATCCCGCCATCCTCGAAGGGGTCCGGAAGATGGTCAGCCAAGCCGGAGGGGTGCTGCTGATCGAGGCCGACGGCGCCAAAGGGCGCTCGCTCAAGGCCCCAGCCGATCACGAGCCGGCGATCCCGCCCTTCACCGATCTAGTTGTCGTGGTCGCCGGGATGGACGCCGTCGGCCAGCCGATCCGCTCGGACTCGGTCCACCGCCCGGAGCGAGTCGCCGCCCTGCTGGGCGCAGACGAGAGCGAGATCCTTACGCCGGCGGCCATCGGACTGCTCCTGGCATCGGCAGAGGGTGGCCTGCAGTCCGTTCCGCGTGCGGCGGAAGTCCGGGTGACCCTCAACAAGGTGGAGGACGATTCGTCTGAGGCCGATGCCCGGCAGGTAGCCGCCCAGGTCCTCAAGGAAAGCCGGGTGCGGGCCGCGGTGCTGGCATCCGCCTTGGGAGCACAGGCCGTGCGGTCCGTCATCGGCCGCGTGCCCGGGGTAGTTCTTGCGGCCGGGGGCTCACGGCGGATAGGGCGGTCGAAGCAGCTGATCCCATGGAAAGGCAAACCGCTGGTCTGGCACGCAGTGCAGACCGCCCGGCGCGCCGGGCTGGATCCGTTGGTCGTCGTGGTCGGGCCGGACTCGGCCGGGGTCAGGCAAGCCCTGAGCGATCAGCCCGTCGTGTTTGTCGAGAACCCAAGCTGGGCGCAAGGGCAAAGCACTTCGGTGCAAGCCGGGCTGCGATCGGTCGAGCGCGTCGCCGAAGCTGTGGTCTTCCTCCTGTGCGACACGCCGTTGGTGACACCGGAGCTCATTCAGGGGCTGATCGGGGAACACCAGCAGACGCTCACCCCGATCGTCGCTCCCCGGATCGAAGGCCGCTGGGCGAATCCGGTGCTGTTTGACCGGGTGACCTTCGAGGCGTTCGCCGCCCTGCGCGGCGACATCGGCGGGCGGGAGCTGTTCGAACGCTTCCGCATGGCAGGCATCTCCGCCGATCCGCGCATCGGCCTGGATATCGACACCTCGGCCGATCTGCGCAAGCTGGAGAGCGGCGGTTGATGGAATGCATCCTGAGCGATTTCCGCAGGTCGTCGAGATCCACCATGCTATAATCCGGCGAAATCGCCGGGGTGCATTTTCCCCGCCTGGCGCAACCCTCGTCGGCGTCGGCTGACCCGCTGGCACCGGGTACAGGCGCTGAACGGCCGCGCGGGACCGTGTGGAATCACCCGCCGCCCGCAGTCTGCGGACTTGGGCGGCGTTGTGCTTGTCCTGGTGGAGGCAGCATGCTGAAGACACGAACCTGTGGCGACCTGCGACCGGAACACGTCGGGCAGACGGTCCAGCTGGCGGGCTGGGTGCATCGCCGCCGCGACCACGGCGGCCTGACCTTTCTGGATCTGCGCGACCGCTGGGGCCTGGTCCAGGTCGTGACCAATCCCGAGGTCTCGCCCGAGGCACACCAGGCGGCGGTAGCGGTGCGCCCGGAGTGGGTGCTGCAGGTCGAGGGCTTGGTGCGGCGCCGGCCTGAGGGGATGGAGAATTCGGACCTGCCGACGGGTGCCGTGGAGGTCGACGTCCGCAGCCTGCGTGTCCTGAATCCGGCCAAGACCCCGCCGTTCGCCATCAACGAAGAGACCGCCGTCGACGAGACGGTGCGCCTCAAGTACCGTTATCTGGATCTGCGGCGTGAGCGGATGCGCAGGAACCTCGAGCTGCGTCACCATGTGGTCAAGTACATTCGGGACTCCCTGTCTGCCAGGGGCTTCCTCGAAGTCGAGACCCCGATGCTGTTCAAGACGACCCCCGAAGGCGCCCGTGACTACCTGGTACCCTCGCGGCTGTATCCTGGGGAGTTCTATGCGCTGCCGCAGTCACCGCAGCAGCTGAAGCAGTTGCTGATGGTGGCTGGAGTGGAGCGCTACTTCCAGATCGCCCGCTGCTTCCGCGACGAAGACCAGCGCGGCGATCGCCAGCCCGAGTTCACCCAGCTGGATCTGGAAATGTCGTTCGTCGAGCGCGACGACATTCTGGCCCTGATTGAGGAGATGTTTACCGGCATGGTGGATGCGCTCGTGCCGGAGAAGCGCCTGCTGGCGCGGCCGTGGCCGCGCCTGACCTATGCCGAGGCCCTGCGGCGCTTCGGCAAGGATAACCCCGATCTGCGGTTCGGCCTCGAGCTGTGCGACGTCAGCGACCTGGCGGCGGGATCAGGCTTCCAGGTCTTCGAGCGCGCCGTCCAGCAGGGCGGCAGCGTGCAGGGGATCAACGCCCGAGGCTGCGGCAAATACAGCCGCAAAGAGCTAGACGAGCTGACTCAGTTCGTAGCTCAGTACGGCGCCAAGGGCCTGGCCTACCTGGCGGTGGCCGATGCCGGCGAACATCGCTCCTCCTTCTCGAAATTCCTGACGGCCGGGGCTCAACAGGCGCTGCTCGACCGGATGCAGGCGGAGGCGGGGGATCTGCTCCTGTTTGTCGCTGATCAGCCGGCTGTGGCCTACGAGGCCCTCGGTCGCCTGCGGGTGCTCCTGGGCGACCGCCTTGGGCTGCGCGATGAGAACGTGCTCGCCTTCTGTTGGGTGCTTGACTTCCCCTTCTTCACTTGGAATGCGGACGAAAAGCGCTGGGATCCCAGCCACCATCCGTTCACTTCGCCCATGTTGGAGGATATCCCGCTGCTGGATACGGATCCGGGGCGAGCCCGGGGACAGCAGTATGACCTGGTCGTGAACGACTACGAGGTCGGGGGCGGTTCGATCCGGATCCACGACCGCGGGCTGCAGGAGAAGGTCTTCGCTCTGATTGGCCTGGAGCCCGAGGTGATCCAGAGCCGGTTCGGGCACTTGCTGGAAGCCTTTGAGTTCGGGACGCCGCCTCACGGTGGCATCGCACCCGGCATCGATCGGCTGTGCATGATCCTCTCGGGGGAGCCCAACATCCGCGAGGTGATCGCGTTTCCGAAGAACCAGGCCGCCCGGGATGTGATGGGTGGGGCGCCCTCGGCGGTTGACCCCGGCCAGCTGAAAGACCTGCATCTGCGGCTGATCGAATAGGCGGCGACCGGGCCCCGCCCGATGCCCGGCCGGCGGTATTGCCCCTTGACAGGCCGGATTGTCATCCTCGGGCACTCATGGTATACACGGGGTGTCCCTGCTGTGTGCGTGATGCCGCACACCGTATTGAGCCAACACTTACCAAATGGGGCTCGCACTTCAATGGGGCGACGCGATAGGCCTGAGCCAAGGCGGAACCCCGGAGCAGAGCCCTGCCTGCAACAGCAGGTTCACATACCGGGCTGCACACGGCATAGTGGGGCGTTCTTGTTGCCGGCGATAGGGATTATCCTTCGCCGGCTACTTGATTCATAGGGTCCTGGACCCCGGCAACCCCACCCGCCAGGGTCCCGACTGTTGCAGGGACGAGCGTCAGGCAGTTGAAGAGCCGATCGTGCCATGCTCTCCGGCGACGACCGCCGCAGGGGCGCCGATGCCGCAGGTCAGTCACCGTCGCGCGACGGCAGGCGACACCGTTGTGCACCCCGCCCGTGGACCCGGATTCTTGCCTTGCAGCGTGAGTTCTGCTAAACTCGTTCGATACCCTTCCACCGAGGTCCAGGATGCCGACCGATCGTGATAAGGCCCTCGAAGCCGCTTTCGCCCAGATCCGCAAGCAGTACGGGGAGGGGGCGGTGATGCGGCTGGGGGAGGCGCGGCATCTGGCGGTGGAGGTGATTCCGACGGGGTCGTTGGCGCTGGACCTGGCGCTGGGGGTCGGGGGGATACCGCGGGGGCGGGTGACGGA
>JALHUE010000208.1 GCA_022866145.1 Anaerolineales bacterium
GCCAGCAGGACCTGCGCCTCAAGCCGCGGCTGGTCGGCGACCGCCCCCAGGCTCGAGGCGCCCAGCCGGAGGGCCGTGTCGATGGTCAGGGGGGTGTCGGAAGCGGAGGTCATCCCGGGTCCTGCTCCGGGCGGGCAGCGGGTCAGTTGGCGGAGGCCTTGAGGCGATTGGCTTCGTCTTGCGTCGCCAGCTCGTCGATGAAGGCATCGATCTCGCCATTCATCACAGCCGCGAGATTGTGTGAGGATACGCCGACGCGGTGATCAGTCACCCGCGACTGCGGGTAGTTGTAAGTGCGGATCTTCTCAGAGCGCTCGGCCGATCCAACCTGGAGTTTGCGTGAGGCGTCCTCCTCCGCCTGCTGCTCCTCAAGCGCCATCTCAAACAGCCGGGCCCTGAGAATGCTCATGGCCCGCGTGCGGTTCTGCAGCTGCGACCGCTCATCCTGGCATTGAACAACGATGCCTGTAGGCAAGTGAGTCAGGCGCACGGCCGTCGAGTTCTTCTGCACGTTCTGGCCGCCGGCGCCCGCCGAGCGGTAGACATCCATCTTGATGTCTTTTTCGGGGATATGGATCTCGACCTCATCCGTTTCCGCCAGCACGGCGACGGTGGCGGTCGAGGTGTGGATGCGCCCCTGGGCCTCGGTCTGCGGAACGCGCTGCACTCGATGCACCCCGCTCTCGTACTTCAACCGCGAGAATGCGCCTTTGCCCTTAACCAGGGCGATGACTTCCTTGAATCCGCCGATGCCGGTGTCGCTGACGGAAAGGACCTCGACTGCCCAACCCTTCACTTCGGCATGGCGGGTGTACATGCGGAACAGATCGGCGGCGAAGAGCGCCGCCTCTCCGCCGCCGGTCCCGGCTCGGATCTCCAGGATGACATTGCGTTCGTCCCGCGGGTCGCGCGGCAGCAACAGTGACTTGAGGCGCGCTTCGAGGGCTTCCATCTCCGGGCCAAGCTCGTCCAGCTCGGCCTGAGCCAGTTCGGCCAGTTCCGGATCCCCGCCCTGCAGCACCTGCCTCGCCTGCCCCAGCCTGTCGTCCAGTTGGCGATGGGAGCGATAGGCGCTGACGATCGGCTCGAGCTCCGCCCGCTCGCGGGCCAGCTCGGCCACGCGCGAGAAATCCACGCCCGGCCGGGCGAGCTCCTCATCGATGGCCTGGAAGCGATGTTCGATTCCTTCGAGCTTGCCGTGCATTCCCTACCTGCTTCACACACGAACCTCCCACGGCTGCAGTGGGAGGGCAAGGGTATTCTACTACGGTGGAAGTGCAGCGTTGCTTTCCGTCGCGAGCTGCTCTGGCGAGGGGCGAGTGCGGTCGGGGTCCGATGCGGCCTTCGGGCGTCTCAGGCGAGGGTCTGCGTTACACCGCCGAAATGGGCGAGGCTGGCACCCGTGAGACGCGCCCCGCGCCATGGGGTGCGCCTGGCGCAGGCCGAAGCTTCGGCCGCGCCGTCTCGAGTCGCCGACCTTGACCCAAGGAGAACCGTCGGAGGCACAGCCGGGCCGGTGCCACGTACCCAGAGGCGGTGCGGTGGCGCCGGCCTCCTTGGCAAGAAGTGTTACGGGCAGTCGACGCCCATTGTGTAGGATCCGGGGTTGATGTAGGTTGTGTTGCTACCCAAGTCCGTGATCATCCCCTTGACATCGATCGTGTCTCCGGTGAGGGCATCGTGCAATGTCACGACTCCATCGTAGCTGGCATCCCAGTCGGACCCTGGACCTGAGATGAATCCGCCGGACTCCAGCGGGATGTTCACGTACTGCCAGCCTGTCGTGTGGGGCCCGTTGTACTTGGCATACACGTCCCCCGGCGCAATGCCAGCCGAGAAGGCCGGATCGTGCACATCGAGGTCATCGACGCTGATGGTACATGCCATAAGTGTGCTGCCGATCGCCGGCGACAGATCCATGCAGCAGATCGTAGGAGCCGTGACGTCAACGGAACCCGAAGGCGTGGCCGTCGGTGGCCCAGGCGTTGCGGTCTTCGGTTTCTTGGTGGGTTTCACGGTCTCCGTCGCCGTGGGCGGCGGCCGTCGGGTGGCGGTCTCGGCCGGCACCGGCGTCTCGGTTGGGACCCGGGTCTTGGTCGGCGTGGCGGTGAACGGCGCCTCGCCCATCAGGCTGCGAGCCGTGGCCGTCGGCACCGGCGACTCCATCAGTGCTTGCATCGCCCGC
>JALHUE010000209.1 GCA_022866145.1 Anaerolineales bacterium
ATGATGCCGATGTCGAGGAACTCCTTGCCGTCCCACAGTCCGAGATGGCGCAGGTAGGCGGCGCGGGCCGTCTCCATGTAGGTGAAGAAGACGACGTTGTTCACGTGCCGCTGGGCGTCGATGTCCGCGTAACGGACCTCGACCGGATGGTAGAAGCGGAAGTCGCCCATGCCTGGACGCAGCCGGGGCTCAGGGCAGACGCAGCAGCGGCCGCCACCAGGGTATGGCAACCAGCAGGATCAGCACCGTCAGGGTGAACCACAGCCCGGCTCGGCGGAAGCGACTTCGGTCGTCGGAGGCACGTCGGGCGCCTATGGCACCGAGATGCACAAAGACCACCGCCAACAGCATCAAGGGGATGTGCTCCACCAGGATATGCCGAAGTTCGTCCGACTGCATGGCCGCCGGCAAGTTGCCCATAGCCGCCGCCACGAGCGGGCTGAGGAAGGTCAGGATCAGGCCGAGCAGGAACTGAATATCGACCGAAACCGAGAACAGCGTGCCGGCCGTCTTGTCGGCTGGAGTCCAGCTGCGCCTGCTCAGCAAGCCCGAGTAGGCACGGACTAGCGCATAGACTCCGGCCAGGACGACGACCCAACGCATCCAGTTGTGAAGGATCAAGATGAAGGAATACATGCACACTCCTCTGATTCAGGCTCGCGTGGGCGGAGGCAGCGCAGCAGAGATTATACAAGCCCGGTCAGGTCTTTCCCTTCGCCGACAAGGTCGCAGCCCGGCTTCGTGCTCACGCGTTATCGTCGGCACGCCTCTGGCGGCACCCGCCACACCAATCACGAAGCCCCTCAGCCGTCTTCTTCCCAGGTGAATCCATCGCCGGCAAACAGCTTCACGCCGGCTGTCTCGCGGAACAGATTCAGGCCGTGGAGCCGAACCCTTTCGCCGCAAATGGTGCAGATGATGGCACACGGCGCGAAGCTTCGATCGACCAGCCCTTCAAGACCCTCTGCGGGATAGATCGACTCGAATCGGATCCCGCTTTGCGGAGCCTGGGCCAGATACCACAATGGGTACTCGGGGTGGCTCGAATCAATCCTAAGACCAACCCTTGTGCAGGTCGTTGCGGCAAGCGCCTCGATGGCGGACGTGTAGCCTTCTTGGAATTCCCGCGTGTTGGCGAAGAGTAGATCGACGGTCGATGTCGAGAATGCGCTCCCTGCTTTGGTGCAGCCGAAGGTGTCGGTGCAAGGAAGTTCCCACGCTCCCGGCTCCGCAGCCATGGCGATGACAGGGCGGGTGGTGTTGAACAGCAGCCAGGGGAGCGACAGCAAGAGCAAGCTGAAAGTCAGTACGCCAGGTAGCCAGCGCGCTCGCGCCGAGACGATGACGGCTGCGACCCACGGAGCGCTGAGGATGAAGAACGGAAGCTGTAGACGTACACCGAAGGGCTGACTGCTCGGCAAAGCCAGCAGAACCAACAAGAGATACCCTGCAATCGCCACCGCCGCTACTGCCATGACCGAGCGAGATTGTCGTCTCCACCAGAAGAGCGCCGCAGCCAGGCTGAGGCCGATGAGGAGGAGGTGGAGGGGGTTGCCTGCCAGGTCCTCATGATTCCAGCCCCACGCTAGCACAAGGGGCCCCATCCCAGGCATGTTCCGGCCGCCAAGGGCGCTGACCGAGTCTTGGATAACCTGGTTGACTGAAGCCCACGGCGTTGCCAAGTGCAAAGCGGTCGCCCGCAGGAG
This sequence comes from Anaerolineales bacterium, assembly GCA_022866145.1. NCBI lineage: Bacteria > Bacillati > Chloroflexota > Anaerolineae > Anaerolineales > Anaerolineales bacterium. The sequence goes on from JALHUE010000209.1 coordinate 1,707, forward strand.
AAGGAACGGCAAGACTACAACCCTGGAATACAGAGTGCTTGCCGGATCTCCCACCGGGGTGTGTCCCGCAATCCATTGTGCGGGTCCGAGGGGAGTGCCGCTAACCGCCAGGTTGCGCCCCCAATGGCCAAGGTTGACGACTATGGCCGAAACCCAGACCAAGCCTGTGTCCGCCAAGGACCGCCAGGTTTGGTTCCGCCAGTCCCGCCACCATAGGAATAGCAGCAGAATCGGGAACAATAGAGGGTAGAAGGTGCCCTTGGTGAGGAGACCCAGACCGAAGGTAGCGCCCAGCGCCAGCAGCTCCAACCGCTGGCTCGCCTGCGCTCCCTTACCCACAAGTATCACCAGGAGTAGCGCTGCAACCAGCCAACAGGAAACCACTAGGTCGTTCTGCGTACTTGTCGCCTGGAGAACAGCTGAAGGCAGGGACACTGCCAGAGCAATGGCCAGCATTCGGCCTCGATTGCCAATCCCCAGCATACGAGCCACTCCGGAAACGGCAGCCAGCGATGCAACCAAGCCGCCCCACTGCACCAGATTCGCCGGCTTGTCGCTGCCCCAAAGGATGCGGAGATTGAGGATGGCGATTTCTGCCCAGGGCGGATTCCACAGTTGATGGCCGTAGGCAGTTGCGTAGTGCCGCAGCGAACCGGCCTGGGCCCAATGGACCACGCGGCTCATGTGGTACAGGAGCGAGTCAACGTTGTTTGGTGGCGACGTCCAGCCAACTCCCAAGAGAAGAACCAAAGCTAAGGACAGGAGCACCACGAAGGCGACATCGAGTGGGGCCCACCGTCTGCCGGGTGCAGTGGGCATGCGGCGAGTGGCCTCTCGCCTTCGGCTGACCAGAAAGGCGAGCCCAGCGACCAGAGCGACAACAAGCCACAACCCTGCCACTTCCGGCTGCCTGAGGGAGCTTGCGAGGCCCAGTAGCTCGAAACCGAGCGCCAGGCCAGCGCCCCAGAACGCGCTGGCCATGACGAAGGTCGCTTCCCAGCCACCACGCTCGATCGTCCGGGCGCTCTGGAGCCTGCGCACGACCAGGAAGATCAGGATGAAGGCGATTACGGGCAGAACAAGGAGCATGTGTCGCACCCACGGGAGAGGGCCCGTCGCCAATGGATCGGCCAGAAGCGAGCCCCCTCCTTGCGGCAGGGAGTCGCGCGGTGAGCTCTCAGGTCAATCGGTCCCAACGTAGGTCCGATGAATTGCGCTCAAGGCCCGGACCTGCTGTTCCGCGTGGTACGAGGACCGAACCAAGGGACCGCTCTCCACCCAACGGAAACCGATCTCAAGTCCATAACGCTTGAGCTCGGAAAACTCCTCGGGCGTGTAGTAGCGGGCGATCGCAAGGTGCTTCTTGGAAGGCTGCAGGTACTGTCCCATGGTGACAATGTCGACCCCGCACTGGCGCAGGTCGTCCAGGACGGCCCTGACCTCGTCTATCGTCTCCCCCAGCCCGAGCATGATCCCGGATTTGGTCAGGATCTCCGGATCGAGCTGCTTGGCATTGCGCAGCGTAGCCTGGGCCCACTCGTAGCGGTCCTGCGGTTGGACCTGCCGAAACAGCCGCGGCACGGTCTCGACGTTGTGGTTCAGAATCTCGGGCCTGGCCTCGACCACGATCTTCAGCGCCTCCCGCGACCCCTTGAAATCAGGAATCAGCACCTCGACCGAGCAGCCGGGCTGCAGCTGGCGGATGCGCCGAATGACCAGGGCGAAGATCGGCGCCCCACCGTCCCCCCGCTCGTCACGATTGACACTGGTGATCACCGCATGGCGGAGATTCATCGCCTGGACGGCATGCGCCACACGTTCGGGTTCGAGCCAGTCCAGCGGCGCCGGGCGCCCGGTCTTGATGTCGCAGAAGCCGCACGACCGGGTGCAGATGTCGCCCATCATCAGGAAGGTGGCCGTGCCGGAACCCCAACACTCCCCGAGGTTAGGACACATCGCCTCTTCACAGACGGTGTGCAGGGATTTGGCGCGCATCATCCCGCGCAGCCATTCGTAGGTTTCCCCCGAGGGAGCCCGCACGCGGATCCATTCCGGCCGGCGCGGCGGGCGGGGTGCGTCTGGCGCCGGATTGTCGATGGGAGTCGGGGGGCGATCGCGGGTGGTCACTTGCCCTCCAAGGAGGGTCATTCTACCTCGCCTTCGAGCGGTCGCCGTGGCTGAGGCCGCTGCCGTATACTCCATGGCTGGCACAGGCACAGGCCGCAACCGATGACAGCTCCCGCCTCCCCTTCGCCTGCAGGGCGCACCCGCTGGCTCGGCGCCGGCCTGATCGCCGTATCTGCCGCCGGCTTCTCCAGCCTGTCGATCTTCGGCAAGTTGGCATTCTCCGCCGGGTTGAGCCTGACCGGCTTTCTCAGCCTGCGGTTCGGCGGGGCGGCCTTGCTGCTGGCCATCGGACTGGTGTTGGCCCGCCGGCGGGCGGTGTTTCCAGGGATCCGATTGACGCTGATCCTGCTCTGCCTCGGTCTGTTCGGCTATGCCGTACAGGCCAGCCTGTTCTTCCTCGGACTGCAGCGCATTCCGGCCTCCCTGAGCGCCCTCTTGCTGTACGCCTACCCGTTTTTCGTCGCCCTTCTAAACTGGCGTGTCAACCATCGCCCACCGAGGCAGCGAGAATGGCTAGCGATGGCCCTCGCCGGCCTGGGCGTGGCGTTGACGGTCACCAGCGGCGCGGGCAACGGCGCGGGCCAGCCCGTCGATCGGCTGGGCGTGTTCTTCACCCTATGTTCGGCCGGCTGGTACGCCGGCTACATTGTGATCAGCGATCGGCACGTGCATCAAGCCGGGGCGCTGGTCAGCACAACCTGGGTCACCGCCGGCGCCGCCATCAGCTTCCTGGTCATCGGCCTGGCCACCCGGACCTGGGCCTTCGAGCCCACAGTCAGCAGCGGGGCGATCATCCTGGGCCTGATCCTGTTCAGCACCATCCTCCCGATCAGTACCTTCTTTGCCGGTATGGCACGCGTCGGTCCGACCACGGCCTCGCTGCTGAGCACGCTCGAACCGGTGTTCACCATTCTGCTTGCCAGCTTGCTGCTCCACGAGCGCCTGGCTCCACAGCAGATGTTGGGCGGCCTGCTGGTCCTAGCTGGCGTCGTCTGGATCACCCTGCCGCAGCCCACGCTCCGCCCGGCCCACACTCCCTAGCAGCCTGACCGAACTGGGTGCGCATGCCAAACCGCTGCCGTAGAGGGCGGCGCGGGTATGGAAGCAGGGGGCTCAAAGGCGGTGATGTTCGTCTCTTGAGAGCCGCGGCAAGCAGCGCTACGCTGGGACTGCCCTGCTGCACGGCAGAGGGCAGGAGAATATCCACATGATCAATGAGAGCCAAGAGATTCGCATCGATGCACTCCTCCCTGCGGAGATGGCGGTGCGCGCCGAGCAAATCGGCGTACGCAAGTCGGCCTTGCCGTTCTGGACCGTGCTTACCCTCTCCGTCCTGGCTGGGGCTTTCATCTCTATGGGTGCAATCTTCGCCACGACGGTTGCTGGAGGCCTCTCCGGCGTCGTACCCTACGGCATTGCGCGTCTGCTGATCGGCCTGGCATTCTGCCTGGGCCTGATCCTGGTGGTCGTGGGAGGGGCCGAACTGTTCACCGGCAACAACCTAATCGTGATGGCCTGGGCCAGCGGCAAGGTCTCGACCTTTGCCTTGGCCCGCAACTGGACCATCGTGTACTTCGGCAACCTGAGTGGGTCGCTCGGGACAGCGCTGTTGATGTTCATGAGCAGGCAGTACACTTTCGGCGGCGGGGCGGTCGGTGTGGCGGCACTCAACATCGCCAACGGCAAGGTCCAGCTGGGTTGGGTGCAGGCCGTGTTCCTGGGCATCCTGTGCAATGTCCTGGTTTGCCTGGCGGTATGGATGACCTACAGCGCCCGGAGCACACTGGACAAGATCGCGGCGATCATCTTCCCGATCTCGGCCTTTGTCGCCGCCAGTTTCGAACACAGTGTGGCCAACATGTACTACATGCCCATCGCCCTGCTGATCAAGGAATACGATCCGGCGTTCACCCAGTCTACCGGCATCGCCCTCGAGAATCTCACCTGGCCGAACTTCATCGTGAACAACCTGATCCCAGTCACGATCGGCAACATGATCGGCGGCGCCCTCCTGGTGGCAATCGTGTATTGGTTCATCTTCCTGAGGCACACTTCCAAGGAGTAGGCCGCGCCAACTTTCCGGACAACCGGCCCGGGAAGAGCTGCACGCGCCCCTCGGGCGCGTGCAGCGTGCAGGCCTTTCCGTCGTTGCAGCCGCCGAAGGCCCTCAACCGATGCAGCGCAGCGCCACCAGCCTCAGGCCATCCAGCGCCGGTTGGGCGCCAACAGGATCGAGCGCGGCCTGCTCGATGGCGGCACACACGTTTGGAGCCGGCAGTCCGGCCTGCACCCGTTCCAGGCCGAACGGCGCGCCCTTGCTGGTCACATCACCGACAACGATCCCCAGCTCCCCATTCGGGCGATGAATGAAGTCATAGAAGTCGCCGGCGACTTCCTAGGCCGAACGCAATAGCGCGCCCAGTTTGAAACCGGAGACGACGGGCGCCTCGTGCGGGATCAGGCTGGTGTCAATCAGCTGCTGCTCGATTCCTTGCGCCACCTGGAATCGCAAACCCTGTTGGCGGTCTCCTAGCATCAGGAAACCACGCTCCGCCTGGGTGACGGCGATCACTGGTCTGTCGCACCATTCAAGACCGCCTCCAGAGCGATGGTGGAGGCGAGCGTCTGCGATCCCCGGTACAGCATTGCCAGACGTCCAACCGAGACGTCGGTCATGCGTCACCCATCCTTGCCCTCCCCATCCGGCTGCACACCTTGCGCCGGTCCGCGGCCGGTTGCCGGGAGCACGGCCAACAGCAGCCTGCCGGTCAGCTGTTTGACCTCTCCGCCGCCGGCGGCGATTGGCCCGACGCAGGCCGGGCAGCCCTCGCTGCAGTCGCAATCCCGCACCAACTCCA
>JALHUE010000210.1 GCA_022866145.1 Anaerolineales bacterium
GACCCGCTGGCGCGTGCGCTGTATCTGTTTCCGACCAAGGCTCTGGCGCAGGATCAGGCGGCTGTGCTGACGGGGCTGCTGCGGGCGCTCTCGGCCGAAGACCAGGTGGTGGTGCGCACTTACGATGGCGACACGCCCCAGGCCCTGCGCCGCCAGGTCCGCCAGGACGTGCGACTGCTGATCACCAACCCCGATATGCTGCACACCGGTATCCTGCCACACCACACCCGCTGGGCGGCGTTCCTGGAGAACCTGCACTGGATCGTGTTGGACGAGATGCATGTCTACCGCGGGGTGTTCGGCTCGAACGTCGCCAATCTGCTGCGTCGGCTGCGGCGAGTGTGCCGCTTCTATGCAAGCTCCCCGCAGTTCGTGCTCACCTCGGCCACCATCGCCAACCCGAAGGAACTGGCGCAGCGATTGATCGAAGCCCCGGTTCACCTGGTTCCGGCCGACCTCGACGGCTCGCCCCGGGCGGCCAAGGAGATCATCCTGTACAACCCTCCCGTGGTGGATGCGCAGCTGGGGGTTCGCCGCGCCTACACGCTCGAGACGACCCGCATCGGTTCGGTTTTTCTGGGCGAAGGAGTTCAGACGGTGGTGTTCGCCCGTTCGCGCCGGACCACCGAGCTGCTGCTGGGATACCTGCGGGACAGCCACGTCCAGGACGGCGGGAGGCCGGAGGAGATTCGCGGCTACCGCGGCGGATACCTGCCGTTGGAGAGGCGGGAGATAGAGAGCGGGCTGCGGGCCGGCAGCGTGCGCGGCGTGGTGGCCACGAATGCGCTTGAGCTGGGAGTGGACATCGGCTTGCTCGGGGCTTCGATCGTGGCCGGCTACCCTGGGACGATCGCCAGCTTGTGGCAGCAAATGGGCCGCGCCGGCCGGCGCAGCGACGCCTCGGCGGCGGTGCTGGTGGCCTCAGCCGCTCCGCTCGACCAGTTTGTCGTGGCTCACCCCCGCTTTCTATTCGAGCGATCACCGGAGATGGGCCTGATCCAGCCCGACAATCTATCGATCCTGGTGAGGCACCTGCGCTGCGCCGCCTTTGAGCTTCCGTTTGCTGCCGGCGAAGGCTTCGGCGACTTCCAGGATGCTGAGGAAGTCCTGGAGGTGCTGGCCGAGGCCGGCGAACTGCATCGCACGCCGGCCGGCTACCACTGGGTGGGGGAGGCCTATCCGGCGGAGGCGGTGTCGCTGCGCGCCAGCAGCGACCAGACCGTGGTCATCCAGGACGTCAGCCAAGGGAGGCCGCAGGTGATCGGTTCGGTCGACCGGGCGGCGGCGCCTGTCCAGGTGCACGAGGGCGCCGTCTATGTCCATGAGGGGCGCACCTACCTAGTGGAAAAGCTGGAGTGGGAGAACGCCGTGGCCCAGGTCTCACCGCTGGAAGTCGATTACTACACCGACGCCTCCGAAGCCGTGGAGATCGACGTGCTGGAAGTGTTCGATGCCGATGAACGGGGCGAGGCGCGCCGCGCCCATGGCCGGGTGTTGATCACCTCTCAGGCCACCTCCTACCGCAAGGTGAAGCGCTACACCCACGAGACCCTGGGCTACGGAACGATCGACCTGCCGAAGCGCGAGTATGAGACCACCGCCTACTGGATGTGGCTGGCGCCCGAACTAGTGGCGCGCCTGGAGCGCCAGGGGGTTCTGACGCCGCCGAATGACTATGGCCCCGAGTGGCCGGCAGGGCGGGAGGCGGCCCGGGCTCGCGATGGATATCAGTGCAGGCAGTGCCGCGCCCCTGAGCGGCCGGGTCGAGCCCACGACGTCCACCATCTGCGGCCGTTCAGGGAGTTCGGTTACCTCTCCGGCGAGAACCGCAACGACCGTCTGGCCAACAGCCTCGAGAACCTGATCACCTTGTGCGCTGCCTGCCATCACCGGGCGGAGTTCGCCCGGGGCACGCGCAGCGCCCTCGGAGGATTGGCCTACGCCCTGGGGAACATCGCCCCGCTCTACTTGATGTGTGATCCGCGGGATCTGGCCGTGGAGGCCGAGGCGCGCGGCAAACAGACCCACAGCCCGACTCTCACATTCTATGATCGGCTGCCCGAAGGCCTTGGATTGTCCGAGCGGTTGTACGATCATCAAGCCGAGCTGCTGGAAGGGGCGTTGGAGTTGGTGCGGGATTGCGACTGCAGCGAGGGCTGCCCGGCCTGCGTCGGGCCAATCGCCGCCGGCGGCGGAGAGGTCAAACAGCTGACCGGCAGGCTGCTGTTGGCCGTGCTCCCGGCAACCGGCCGCGGACCGGCGC
>JALHUE010000211.1 GCA_022866145.1 Anaerolineales bacterium
CATGAAGAGCGGCCCACCGCCAATCCTCTTGACTCTGAGCCGGGAACGAAGAGGCACGTCCGCCTGGCCGGGAGAGAACCGGCGGGAGGCGTCGGCCTTCGGCGACGCGGCGCGCCCGTCTTCCGCACCATGGGCCCTCGGCCCCCTCGCCCGCCTTTCCGGCCGTGCCGAGTGGGTTGCGCCAGGCGTCCGACTCAGACGATGCCCAGGTAGGCGTGCTTTACCATGTCGTTCGCGCGCAGGTTCTGGGCGCTGTCGGAAAGGACGATCTGCCCAGTCTGGATGACATAGCCGCGATGGGCGATCTGCAGCGCCATCTCGGCGTTCTGCTCAACGAGCAGGATCGTCGTCCCTTCCTTGTTGATCCGTTCGATGGTCTCGAAGATGCCTTCCACCAGGATCGGCGCCAGCCCCATCGAGGGCTCATCCATCAGCAGCAGCCTGGGGCGAGCCATCAGGGCCCGCCCGGTCGCCAGCATCTGCTGTTCGCCGCCGCTCAGCGTCCCAGCCACCTGGCGCCGCCGTTCCTTGAGGCGGGGGAAGAGTGCAAAGACACGTTCCAGGTCCTCAGCGATACCAGCCTTGTCCTTACGATGATAGGCCCCCATGCCGAGGTTCTCAGAGGTCGTAAGGCGGGCGAAGATGCCCCGGCCTTCGGGGACCATCGCCACGCCCTTGTAGACGATCTGGTGGGCCTTGTACTGGCCCAAATCCTCGCCCTCAAAGACAACATTCCCCTGGCGCGGGCGAAGCAGGCCGGTGATCGTCTTGAGGGTCGTGCTCTTGCCGGCGCCGTTGCCGCCGATCAGTGTCACGATTTCGGCCGGCTCGACGTTGAGCGAGACCCCCTTGAGGGCGTGGATGTTGCCGTAGTAAGCGTGCAGGTCGCGGATTTCGAGGATGGACATGGGCGCTCCGCTCAGTTCATCCGGGCGGCCGAGCGGCGCCCGAGGTAGGCCTCGATGACGCGCGGGTTACTCTGGATCTCGGACGGTGGCCCCTCGGCGATCTTCTCGCCGTAGTCGAGCACGGTCACCGTCTCTGAGATGCCCATGACAACCCGCATGTCGTGTTCGATGAGCAGGATGGTGATCCCAAGCTCGTCGCGCAGGCGTCGGATGAAGGCCGTCATCTCGGCGGTCTCTTGGGTGTTCATCCCGGCGGTGGGCTCATCCAGCAGCAGCAGTTTTGGCTTCCCCGCCAGAGCGCGGGCGAGCTCCAGCCGCCGTTGAGAGCCGTAGGGGAGGTTCTTGGCCAGCAAGTCGCCGAGTCCGGCGAGACCGACAAAGCGCAGCAACCGGCGGGCCTCCTCCAGCGTCGCTTGTTCCTCGCGTCGGACGCGGCCGGTGCGGAAGATGGCGCCGGCAATCCCGGCCCGCAGGTGGGGATCCTCGCCGACCTGAATGTTCTCGAGCGCCGTCATGTTGTTGAACAGCCGGATGTTCTGGTAGGTGCGGGAGATGCCGAGGCGGGTGATCCGGTCCGGTCTGAGGCCGACGAGCATGTGCCCATCGAGCGTGATCTCGCCGCCTTCCGGGCGGTAGAAGCCCGTGACGCAGTTGAAGAAGGTCGTCTTACCCGCCCCGTTCGGGCCGATGACGCTGTGGATCGACAGCTCCTTGACCTCGAGGTCGAAATCGCTGACCGCCAACAGACCGCCGAAGCGCTTCACGACTTTCCGGGAGTTGAGAATGCCCATGTTTGTCTCCTGGTCCTGGGCCTACTCCGAGCCGGCCCCACCCGGAGTAGTCAAGACCTGCGAGCGGGGTTCGCTTTCGGGTCCGAAAGTCTCATGGAGCTCCTGCTTGCGCTTCGACGATGGCCACAACCCTTCCGGTCGGGTCAACATCATGGCCACGAGCACCGCCCCGAAGACGAAGTAGCGATACTCGGAGAACTCGCGCAAGAGCTCCGGCAACCCGAACAAGACCAGGGAGCCCAGAATGACGCCCGGAATGCTGCCCATGCCTCCGACAATGACGATTGCCAAGACGTTGATCGATTTCAGCAGATCGAAGCTGTTGGGGTAGATCGACCCGACTTTTGAAGCGAAGACCGCTCCGGCCAGCCCAGCCATGGCCGCCCCGGAGGCGAACGCCAGCAGTTTGGTCGAGACCAGCCGGACGCCCATGGCCTGCGCCACATCCTCATCCTCGCGCACCGCCATCCAAGAGCGTCCCTGGCGCGAATCGCGCAAGCGGATGGCTACAAAGATGACCAGTCCGACGCACGCCAGCAGCAGGTAGTAGTAGAGCCCCTGTGAGCTCAGGGAGGCGGTCAGCCGGCCCAGCGTGGGGATGGCGGGTTCGACGATGCCTTGCGAGCCGCCTGTGTACGGCTTGAGGGCGTCGGACAGAGCCAGGATACGCACAATCTCGCCGAAGCCGAGGGTGACGATGGCCAGGTAGTCGCCGCGCATGCGCAACACCGGGATGCCGAGCAGGACCCCAGCCGTTAGGCTGAAGAGTACGGCAAAGGGCAAGGCCGACCAGAACGTCAGCCCGGGTCCCCAGACGATCTGCCCCGACTCAGCCCCGACGGCGGTCGTCGTCAACACGCCCATGGTGTAGGCGCCGATGGCGAAGAAAGCGACGTAACCCAGATCGAGCAGCCCGGCGAAGCCGACGACGATGTTCAGCCCGAGGGCCATCAAGGTGAAGATCATCACCGAGTTGCTGACGTCGGTCAGGTAGGGCCCCAGGAAGTTGGGCAGGATCAGCAGGATCACCACGAACAGGCCATACAGCCCCAGGGCCAGGGTGTGCTGCCGTCCGGCCGGCATGGCCTGGGTCCGCGAGCGGGCTCCGCGCCGCAGGGAGGGCCACTGGTAGGCCAGGACCGAGGCCACGAGGAAGACGACCATGGCGCCGGCCTTGGAAAGGCCGCTCTCGACTCCCTGGGCGAAGAAGAACTGGCTTATCGTGTCGACGACCGGGCTGGTGGCGAACATCGGGTTGGAGGCGATCGTGATCCCGATCAGGTCATCCAGCAGTCCGATGAGGACGACACAGACAACCCCGACGATTACCGGCCCACGATAGCGCCGCGAGACCAGGGTCAGCCCCGCGCCTAGGGCGCCGAACACCGCGCCGAAGCTGAGCATGGCGAGATAGGACTGAGGCGCGCTCAGGCCGAACTGCAGGAGCTCCCATAGTTCCGGCGAGGCGTTGGGGAATACCGGCCGCAGGTTGACCTGCTGGCCTAGGATCACCAGGCCGACGAGGAACAGCTCGCCGATGGCGCCCGCCAGGGCGCTGGCGCCGAGGCGGACGCTCGCCCGGGTCTCAGGCAGCGTCCGAGCCGTCGTGGAGCCGAAGACCACATAGATCGCAACGAGCAGCAGGATCCCGAGCGAGATCACGCCTTGGACGATATCCCGCTCGTTGAAGGCCTCGACCATGCCCATCAGGGTAAGCAGGACGGCGACGCCGCCGGCAATCGCTCCCTGACGGAGGGCCGTGACCAACGGAGAGGAGCGTTTGGTCGTCATTGGGTCTCCGTTAAGCTTTCGTCCGCGACAGCCGCTCGCCCAGGATGCCGGTCGGCCGTAGAATCAGGATGAGCACCAGGACGACGAAGGCGATGCCGTCCTTCAATTGATACGGGGCGGGCACACCATAGCCGTCAAGGAACAATATCGTCCCGACGGATTCGGTCACGCCCAGGGTGAGGCCGCCCAGCATCGCGCCCGGGAGGTTGCCGATGCCGCCCAGGACGGCGGCGGTGAAGGCCTTGATCCCCGGCACGAAGCCCATATAGAACGTTACCTGCCGGTAGATGAGCGCGTACAGCACGCCTGCCATCCCGGCGAAGGCCCCGCCAATGACAAAGGTCCGGACGATGGTGGCATCGACGTCGATACCCATCAGCGCCGCCACGTCCTTGTCTTCGGACACGGCGCGCAGGGCGAGCCCGGCGCGGGTGCGTTGGGTAAACAGGTAGAGCACCAACATCATTAGGGCCGCGGCGACGATGACCAGGATCTGGACGTACTCGATCTCCACGCCTCCTGGAAGGCTGATGGCACCTTCCAAGCCGGGCATGGGAGGATAAGAGCGGACCTGCGAGCCGAACAACCCGCGGAACATGTATTGAAGGAAGAGCGAAGCGCCGATGGCGGTAATCAGCGGCACCAGGCGGGGCGCGCGACGCAGCCGCCGATAGGCGATCCTCTCGAGCAGCACGGCGATCGTCACCGAGGTCAGCGCCGCAACAAGGAAGAGCAGGATGAGTCCGAGGAGGGGATTGCGTTCCATGAAACCGGAGGCGGCCATCCAGGTGGCCGCAAAATAGCCGATGAAGGCTCCGCTCATGAAGACCTCGCTGTGGGCGAAGTTGATCATGCGCAGGACGCCGTACACCATGGTGTAGCCCAGGGCGATCAGGGCGTAGACCGAGCCCTGGGTCAGGCCGGAGATCCCCAGGTCCACCCATGTGGCAGGCGAGTACTTCCCGGATTGGATCGTCTTGATGGAGCCGAGCAGGGCGGCGATCAGGATCGTAGCGGCAATCAGCCACATGATGACGTCGACCAGGTCGTAGCGTTCGAAGAACCGGCGCATCCGGCAGTTCCTTTCTACAAGACGACCAAGAGATAGGTCACTGGATTGGATCTGGCGTGTTGAGCAACGGCACCCGCCGCGGGCGGGGCCGAGCCTGGCCTAGGGGCCGGACTCAACCCCGCCCGTTCGTTCAGTACCGTTGGCGGAGGCCGACACGATCAAGCCGGTCTCCCTGGTTCCGCCTACTGCTGCCAGATCACTTTTGGCGGCCAATTCCCGCCCGTTACCTCGGCTTCGGTCAGCTGAAAGACACCGAGTGCCTCGCCAGTGGCGCAGTCGCCGTTGGCGTCGCAGGCCAAGGTCCCGGTTATGCCGGGGTAGTCCTTCAGGGCGTACAGATAGTCGCGCAGCGCCTGCCGCGGGACGTGGACCGTCCCATCGGCGTCGACGACGGCGACGGCTTCGATCGCCTGGAAGAAGATATTCGTGGCGTCATAGGCCATGGCGTGGTAGCCGCTGGGCGGCACGCCGCCGAACTTTGTCTTCCACTTGGCGAGCAGTGCATCGTACTCAGGGCCCGAGACGGCCGGGCTGGACAGGTACATGCCAATGGCGGCCGGCCCGGCGTTCTCCGGGAAGGTGTCGGCCAGCAGACCGTCGGCGCCCATCAGGATGACATTCTCGAGGCCAGGGGTCGACTTGGCCTGGTCGGCGACGAAGCCGCCTTCCGGCTCGAAGATCGGGAAGTACAGCATCTCCGGCGCGCCGGTGGCGATGCTGGTCATGACGCCGGTCATGTCGGTGTCACCGACGTTGATTGCTTCCTGCGCGGTGATCGTCCCGCCGAGCGCGGTGAAGTTGTCGGCGAAGACCTGCTGCAGGCTCTCGGCGTATGGGCTGCCGTCGTGGAGCGTGGCGGCGGTCTTCACACCCAGCTCATTGTAGGCGAACTCGGCCGCTACGCGCCCTTGGAAGATGTCATTGGTGGCGGTGCGGAAGTAGCCCGGCCAGTGGTCGGGGTGATCTGGGTTCGTCAGGTCGGGATTCGTGTTCGAGGCCGACATCATGACCATCCCGGCCTGCGAGATCTGCGGCATGGCGGCGCGGGCCTCGCTCGAGCAGGTCGTGCCGACGATGGCGACGATCGTGGGATCGGCCGCCAGCTTGGTGCCGGCTGCCTGGCCACCTTCGGCGTTGCACAGCGTGTCCTCGCCGGTCAGGCTGAGCGGGTGGCCGAGCAACTGGCCGCCGACATCGTCTATGGCGATTTCTATTGCACCGCGGGCGTCCTCACCAAGGCCCGCCGTTGCGCCGGAGACGCTAAGGGCGTAGGCCAGGTGGACCGGGTCGCCCGGGGCGATATCGACGCATCCGATGGCATCGGTGCACTCAAAGGCTGCCGGAGCCGCCGTTGCGGCCGGAGCGGCCGGCGCGGCCGTCGGCTCGGGCGGGGCCTCGGTGGCAGCAGGCGCGCACGCAGCCAACACCAGCGCCAGCACGATCAGTACTGCGAATAGCATACGGGACTTCATGGTGGTACTCCTCCTTACGATTTGTCGTGGCTGTCAACTAGAAACCTTGCGGACCCACTCGGGGTCCGCCGACCGGCCGATTGCTCGACGGTCTGCGGCGTAGATCAGTCCCTCTCCTGTGCGCTACCACCTCCTCCCCGGCTTCTACTGCCAACTTCAGGCATCCGCCCACAGCAGGCTTCCCGCTAGTATATACGATAAGGTCAAGTGCCGAACAGCACGTTGTTCTCCGGCTTGGCGGCTCAGCCCGAGGCCAGAGGCCTGCGCTGGGCAAGACAGGTCTCCCCCCCGACCGGCTCGCTTGGCCCTCAGCCCGCTCCGCCTCGCCCCGGGAGCAAGCCAGCCACGATCTCGATGGGGTGAAAAGGGCGGATTCCTGTGCCGTCGTGGATCTGGCTCCGGCAGGACATCCCGGCTGCCGCCACCGCTTTCCCCGATTCATGCGCCAGGCGCACGGCCGGCAGCAAAGACAGCTCAGCTACCTGCCGCGACAATTGGTAGTGCTCGCGCTCGTA
>JALHUE010000212.1 GCA_022866145.1 Anaerolineales bacterium
CTTGGGCTGCCTCTTCACCGGCCTGCGCTGGTGGGCGCTGCCGCATGTCACGCCCGACATTCGCTGGAGCCTGCAGGCCTCCATCGGCCTGGCCTGTGCCGCCGTGTTGGCCAGCGCGGCGCTGCATTTTCGGCGACGGAGCACCGCCATGCCGGCGCTCCTTGAGCCGGTCCACCAACATCAGGCGCGAATTCCCTTTATCGTGTTCGGGCTGCTGTTCTCGATCGCCGCCGCGCCCCTCTCTAACTATGGCGACCGGCAGGCGCAGCTGCTGGCTTCGGCAGCTTGGGTTATTGGGATCGTGCTCGCAGTGCTCGCTGGTTGGAAGCGCGGTCAGGCGCTGCCTCCTATTGCCTGGCAGACCGCCGCCTGGATCACACTTCTGGTGGTGGGTGCCTTCCTCGCCCGCGGCCTTTCCACCGGCACTGTCCCGGCCGTGCTCAGCGGAGATGAAGCCTCCGTCGGACTGAGCGCGCTGGGCTTCCTCGAAGGGAAGACCGGCAACCTGTTCGGTGTAGGATGGCACGCCTTCCCATCCCTCTACTGCTTTCTCCAGGCGGTCTCGATCAGCCTCTTGGGAATGACGACCCAGGCCTTGCGACTCCCCTCGGCGTTGGCGGGCGCACTGACTGTCGGCGCGATTTATCTGATGGGGCGCAGTATGTTCGGCCCTCGGGCCGGACTTCTGGCGGCCTGCATCCTGATGCTCTCTCATGTGCATATCCACTATAGCCGGCTGGGGTTGAACAATGTCTAGGACAGTCTGTTCATCGTCGCCACGCTTGGGGCTTTCTGGCACGGATGGAAGACCGGCGAGCGGAATGCCTTCCTGCTCGGGGGATTGTGCCTGGGCCTGGGCCTGTACTTCTACGCCAGCGCAAGGGTGCACTTCGTGCTCCTCCCGGCCTGGCTCGGCCTGTTGCTCGTCCTGCACCGACAGCAGGCAATTCGTCGCCTTCCTGACTTCGGCCTGGCCGCTTGGGCGGCCGCCTTTGTGGCCTTGCCGCTGGCCATGTACTACGCCCAACATCCGCGTCAGTTCACGGCGCCTATGCGAGTGGTCAGCATTCTGAATGATTGACTCCCGTACAATGCGGCGCTCACTGGGATGCCGGTGTGGCGCCTGCTGCTTCGCCAGCTGTCGCTCGGATTTCTTGCCTACACCCATGTCCCCCTGAACTACTTCTACATCCCTGACACCCCGATCCTGAGGCGTGGGCCGGCGATGATCTAACTGCTGGGGATTGCATCGCTGCTCCTACGCCTCCGAGATGCGCGGGTGTCTCTTCTCGCCCTCTGGCTGGCCGCATTCGGGCTGATCGGAGCACTCACCGAGAGCGTGCCCGCCGCCCAAAGGTACGTCGCCGCCGTTCCTGCCTGCGCGCTGATCATTGGGAGCGCGTTGTCGTCAATCTCCGCTGGGGCAGAGCGGCTTGTGCCGCGGGGAGCACGCTGGTCTGCAGCTGCGGTCGCCGCCGTCGCCATTGCGCTCGCCATCGATGATGCCCGTTTCTACTTCTTGGACTACACCCCCGCAGCACCTTCGGGGGGTATCCCGCTCTCATAGCTCAACGCCTGGCCAATCATCTCGGACTCGAGGGTGAGCCCCGACGGATCGTCTACGTGGGCGACGATCAGTTTCGGTACTACGCCAATCCAAGCCTGGTCTACCTTGCCTCCGAGTACGAGATCACCGAGTTGATCCTCCATTGGGGGACGCCAGAGAACCGCATCCCACAGGGTGATACCGCCCAGTTTGTCGTCCTTCTGGGGAGTCGCTCCGATATTGACCGAATCCCCTCCGACCTCCCGTGCGGCGAGCTTGGGATGGAGACGCTCCCCGGACAGGGCCCTCTGTACTGGTACTTCGAGTGTGACCTAGCCGCCCCGGCGCCGGAGGTTGCCCCCTCGTCCTTCCGGCCGGCCCGGCCTTCTGCAGGCAGGCGGGGTGAGACCAGCGCGCAGTCAGCCGGGTTGTGATGGGCCAGGCTCGTGTCAACTCGGGCAAAACACATAGGCCCTCTGGCCCCAGGTGGGCGAAGGTAGAATAGGGCCGAACCAGAGAGGCCCCTCACAAGAATGGCACCCGGAAGACACATCACCGACAACCTAGACGCCCTGCTCGACGTCCTTCCCAGGACGATCGCCCAGCGCCTGGTTGAGATTGACCGCTCCGACGATCTGCTGGAGGTTATCCTCGACTTGGGCCGCATCCCCGCCGCCCGCTTCGTCGATCGCGAGGTGCCCCTGCAGGAGCACGAGACTCTGCCCGAGGACCTCGAATACGTCGTCGCCCGGATCGGCGAGTTCGACGCCGATAATCGGGCCGGCATGGAGCGGACGCTCCACCGCATCTCCGCCATCCGCAACCGACATGACCGGATCGTCGGGCTCACCTGCCGCGTCGGCCGCGCCGTATACGGCACGATCGACATCATCCAGGACCTGATCGGCGGTGGCAAGTCGGTGCTGCTGGTTGGGCGGCCAGGCGTCGGCAAGACAACCATGTTGCGTGAGGCCGCCCGCATCCTGGCCGAAGACAAGCGGGTGGTGATCGTCGACACCTCGAACGAGATCGCCGGAGACGGGGACGTGCCGCATCCGGCGATCGGCCGCGCCCGGCGGATGCAGGTTCGAAAACCGAATCTCCAGCACGAGGTGATGATCGAGGCTGTCGAGAATCACAATCCGCAAGTGATCGTGATCGACGAGATCGGCCGCGAGTTGGAGGCCGTCGCCGCCCGCACCATCGCCGAGCGCGGCGTGCAGTTGATCGGCACGGCCCACGGCAACACCCTCGAGAACCTGCTGCTCAATCCGACCTTGTCCGACCTGGTGGGGGGCATCGAGTCCGTCACCCTGTCCGACGAGGAGGCCCGCCGCCGCGGGACGCAGAAGACCGTGCTCGAGCGGCGGGCGGCCCCGACCTTCGATGTGCTGATCGAGATCGTCGACCGGGACCGGCTGGCATTGCACCACGACGTGGCGACGGCGGTCGACGCCATGCTGCGCGGACGCCCGCTGCCGCCCGAGATTCGCAGCCTGGATGACGAAGGCGAGATCCGAATCGAAGCCGCCCCGCCGTCCGCCGGCAGGGCGCGCACGGGCGAGCGCGGCTACCAGCGTCAGGCCGGCCAACCCTCCTTGGCCCCCGGCGAGGTCAACGGCCTGCCGTACTCTCCGACGCCTCCGCACATGCCCGGCGGCCCGCTGAGCCCCGTGCGCGTTTACGCCTATGGCGTGGCACGCAACCGTCTGCGGACTGCCGCCCGCCACCTGCATGTGCCGGCGATCCTAGTGGATGATCCGGCCGAAGCCGAGGTGATCGTCACCCTGCGCGCCTACTACCGCCGCCATCAGAAACTGATCGCCGACGCCGAAGCCCGTCGGATGCCGATCTTCGTCCTGCGCGCAAATACCTCAGGGCAGATGGAAAACTTCCTCACCGATCTCTTCAGCCTGGAGGCGGGCCCAGCTCAGGGGCCCGAGCTGGATGTCGCCCTGCAGGAAACCCAGCAGGCCGTCAGCGCTGTTCTGAATGGCGCCCACTCGGTTGACTTATCCCCCTCGTCGTCGTACATTCGTCGCCTGCAGCACCAGCTTGCACGCCAGGCCAACCTGGTTTCCCATTCGTACGGCAAGGAGCCCAACCGGCGCGTGCGCATCTTCCGGAATTGAAATGTTCATCACCCTCGAGGGACCGGACGGTTGCGGCAAGTCCACCCAGGTGCGCCTGCTGGCTGAGCACCTGCGCACGCTGGGGCTGGATGTGTTGCAGACGCGCGAGCCGGGCGGGACCGCCATCAGCGATCAGATCCGCCAGGTGCTGACCGACCTGTCGAATACCCCGATGCACCCGCGAACCGAGATCCTGCTGTTCTCGGCCTCACGCGCCCAGCTCTGCCACGAGATCATTCGGCCCCACCTGCAGGCCGGCGGCACCGTGCTGTCCGACCGCTTTTTCGACTCGACCTTTGCCTACCAAGGGTATGGTCACCGCCTCGATCTCGACGCTTTGCGCGCCATCACCACCTTTGCCACCGGCGGCTTGGTACCGGACATCACTTTCCTGCTCGACATCCCGGCCGAGGATGGGCTGCTGCGGCGCAAGCAGCACGGCGGCTGGAACCGCCTCGACGCCTACAACCTCGAGTTCCACCAGCGAGTGCGACAGGGATATCTGGCACTGGCGGAGGCCGAGCCGCAGCGCTGGGTGACGATCGACGGACGCCAGCCGGTCGAGGCCATCCAGCAGGAGTTACGACGCCTGCTGGCGCCGCGGCTGGGCCCCTTGCAGGCGCCGGCGGGCTGACCGGCGAGAGGATTCGGATCGTCGACGAGTGATCCCCACCCCAACCCTCCCCCCGCAAGGGGAGGGCAGGGTGGGGGTTGGTCTCGGGGGGGAATCCGGGTTGCCCGTGCACGCTCCGCTACGCCGTGTGCAGCCGAAGCTGCGCCTCCGCTCGCGGGACCTGCGCCATCCGCTCACACCCGCTGAGAAACTCGTCTGGGACCGCGTGGGCAATCACCAGCTCGGGTTTCACATCCGCCGACAGCACGTGCTCCTTGGCCGCTTCATCGCCGACTTCTACTGCGCCTGCGCCCGGCTGTGCATCGAAATCGACGGGGATACCCACACTGAGCCCAGCCAGGTCGAGTACGACACCGCTCGGACCGCCTGTGTGGCGGCACAGGGGTACCGGGTGCTGCGCTTCACCAACGCTGACGTGAAGAACAACTTGCCTCCAGTGCTCGAGGCGATCCGCCAGGCGTGTGAGCCACCCCCACCCCAACCCCCGCCCCAACTCTCCTCCCCTCCGCTCCGCTTCGGGGACCTTCGGCCCTAGCAGGGGGAGGGAGAAGGACTATCCCCCTAGCAGAGGTAGGGCAGGGTGGGGGTTGGACACGTCCAGCCGTCGCGCGCCCTTCATCTCACCTCTCCCCCGCGGGGGGAGGATTCGCCTGCCCCCGTCCGCAAGCTCAAGGCCTGGCTTCTAGACCAGGGCGTTGGGCTCGAACACCGGCAGCAGGTCGAAGTCCTCCGGCGCTTCCGCGTGGCCCAGTGTCCCCAGTCCGGGTGGCGTTCGCAATCACTCGCAGTTCATAACCCCCGACCTGACGGCCATCCGGAAGGCTGAGAGTTTCTGAGGAGGGATGAGACATCGCGCAAGGCCAGCAGCGGGATAGTGGCTGCAGAGACCGCTGACGATGAAGATCCCGCCATCCGTCCGTTTCGCTGCGCTCTTGTTCCTTCCCGCGCTCGTCCCGCTGCTCGTTCCCGCCTTGTGCCTCGGCCCCGACTGCGTCCTGTTGGCGATGATTCAGGTCGCCGATCCAGCCTCTTTGGAGCAGGCGGGCCTGGGCGGCTACTGTGCCTGGGCGCTCGGACCGCTCCCGGCTGCCGTGATGATCATGGCCCTAGGGCTGCTCTGCTATCGGTTGGTTCGCACGCAGCCCGCACCCCGGACCGCCTGGATCGCGGTGTGGGCGGTGGCCACCCTGGTCGCATTCCTAGGTGCCTGGTACGGAATCATCCTGGTGACCAGCATCGGCGCCTCCGAAACCCCGCCGGAGGTGTTCCTGAGGATTACCGCCGCGATGACTCTCCTGGTCATCGTGCTCGGCCAGCCCGGGATCGTTATCTGGCTACGGCTGGTGAATCGCTACGCCAGGGCCCGTCAGCCGGAGAGCGCCCCGACCGAAGGCCAGGATGACCGGCACACCCGGCTGCCATTGGATCAGGCGGGGGAGAATCTCTAACCAGGCGCCGAAATTGCCATCTCCCCGCGTCACGTCGGTAGCAGGACCGAATCGGCAGGGAAGGATGTGTGCGTTCTGCAGGCTGCGAGCAGAATCCAGCGGCTCTGAAGGGACCTCGCGCTTAGGGTTGGGCCTGCAGGCTGTGCGCACTCCGCTCGAAATCAGGTAGCAGGCCATCAAAGGCGTCTGGATCGGCCTGGAAGGAGAGCGTCCACAGGCGGTCGGCGCTGGCGATCACATACAACCCCTGGCGGCTGACCTGGCCGGACTCGACGTCGCGCACCTGCAGCAGCGCCCGGGCCATCGGGTAGCGTCCGCCGTAGATCAATTCTGTCCGTTCGACAAGGACTTCGTTCTTGTTGTCCTCGATCGCTTTCAGCAGGATGGTCTGCAGATCCGCGGCTTCCGGGCGCGGCTCGCCCACCAGGAACACCGCCGATCCGCCGGCAGCGTCGGCGGCCATCAGCAGGTCGAACTGCAAGGAAGCGCTCATCTCGTCGAGCGAGACCGGGGTCGCCGTTTCGCCGGGCGCTGGAGTGACCAGGCTACTGAAGGCCTCGACCATTCCCTCGGCGAAGACCTGCATCAACAGCACCATCGCTTCGCCCATCTCGCCCATGTCGACGACTTGGTAACTCTCCGGCACGAAGAAGAAGGCGGACTTCGTGTCGATTCGTTTCAATCCGGCCAGGTCCGGTTCTTCCCCGGCGAGGGTCAGCACGACCGCCGTGGGCAGCGGGACTCCCTTGGTGGTCTGCAGTTGGCGCGGTGCCTCGGTGGGCAGCGGGGTGGCCGTGGGCGTCTCGGTCGGCGGTGCGATCGTCGGGCTGGGGGTATCCGTCCACGCCGGAGGCAGGGTGATAGCTTCAGCCGGCCCGGCGCCGGGCTCTGCCGGCGCGGGCCCGGCAGGTAGAACGCCACATCCATAGGCGGCGACGCTTACCAGACTCAAGCTGGCGGCAAGACGGGAGGCGGTGCTTCGCTTCATGCGCGGTCACCTCACGGGTCGCTACACGGTCGGCTAGATTATCGCGGATGTCCGCTTCGGCGATGGAAGACCACCTGACGGCCGGCTGACGGATAGCCTGGCGTCCCCGCCA
>JALHUE010000213.1 GCA_022866145.1 Anaerolineales bacterium
GGCATAGGCGGTCTTGGGATCGGTGTCGAGCGGGAGGTTGCCTTCGCCGGCAAAGGGGAGATCCTCCAGATCGAAGCCATAGTCGCGCAGCAGGTATGAAGCCTCGTACAGACGGTTCTGTCGCAGCGGGGATTCCGGCGGTGCGTTCTCCAGCGGCGTGTCGGGGACCGGGTTGAAGGACTGAAAGAACGCCCGCGCCAAGCCCAGCTGTTGGTAGGCATGCTGCA
Organism: Anaerolineales bacterium; assembly: GCA_022866145.1. Lineage (NCBI taxonomy): Bacteria > Bacillati > Chloroflexota > Anaerolineae > Anaerolineales > Anaerolineales bacterium. The sequence continues at coordinate 228 of JALHUE010000213.1, forward strand.
CGGTCGACAGGATCTCCAGATCCGACTCGCCGGCGGCACCGACGACAAACTGGGTGGCGCTGCTCGCCATGTGCGGCGCCGGTTCGCCCGGGGCGCGCGCCTCGCTTGCCCAGCGCAGCGGCGGCAGCAGCTCATTCTCGAACGACTTACTGGGGGCCAATGCCGGAAGTCGCAGCGCATTGGGTGCCTCGAGGTTGATCGATACGCGGCTGGCGACCCGCATCGAGCGCAGCACCTGGTCGCGCTCGGCGCCGGGCATGATCTTGAGGTGGATGTAGCCGCGGAAGCCGAAACGGCGTCGCAGAATCTCCGCCGTGGCGATCAACCGCTCCTGCGTGTTGGCCCCGCCGCCGGCGATCCCCGACGAGAGGAACAACCCCTGGACCCAGCCCGCCCGGAAGGCCTGGTCGAAGGCCAGCGCCATCTCCTCGGGCCGGAACGTCACTCGGCGCTGGTCGTGCTGGGAGCGGAAGGAGCAGTAGTTGCAGTCGCGTTCGCAGACCGTGGTGAGCATCGCCTTGAGCAGCGGGAAACGTCGGCCTCCCGGCCCAGCGGCGGGGTAGATGGGTATCTCATGCCCGCCAACGTTGAAGGTCTCGAGGCGTGCGGCGGAGGGCGCACCGCAGGCCCGGGTCCCGCCGGGGCGGTCGCCCGTATCGGCGACCTCCTGGCGGGCGCCTTCGGCGGCGAGGGTCAACCGCTCCAGCAGGTCCATGCCCCTAGAATAGCACAAACGTTCTACCGACGCAAGCCTGCCGGCCCTACCCGTCGGATTCGGCTCTACTGGCGCATGTGGCCTCGTCTATAATGCCAGTTGGCAGATGAGGAGACGAGGCCGATGACAAGGCAGGAGACGCCGGCGAGCCGCGAGATGGGTTTCGCGGGCAGGCTGGGGCTGAAGGCGGAGAACGCGCTGCAGCTGGCGGACACGATCGAGCGTGGCCTGTCCTACCGCGCCTTCGAGCGGCTGCAGACGGACATGGGAGTCACCCACCGCGAGCTGGCGGGGCTGGTGGGCATTTCATCACGCACGCTGGCCCGGCGCAAGGCCGAGAGCCGCCTGCAGCCGGAGGAGTCCGAGCGGCTGGTGCGGGCGTCGCGTATCTTCGACGATGCGGTGATGCTGTTCGAGGGCGACAAGGTGGCCGCGCTGAACTGGCTGCGCTTGCCGGCGCGGGCGTTGGCAGGACGCAAGCCAATCGAGTTCGCCCGCAGCGAGGTCGGCGCGCGCGAGGTCGAGAACTTGATCGGCCGGCTGGAGCATGGAGTGTTTGGATGAGCTCGGCCGCCTGGCGGATCGTCAAGTCCCGCTACGCGGCCGAGGCCTTCAGCGGCGAAGGCGCCCGGCGATTCGGGGGACGCTGGACCAGCTCCGGACGGCCGGCGGTCTACACCGCCGAGCACGCCTCGCTGGCGGTGCTCGAAGTGCTGGTCCACCTGGGCAGCCCGCAGGTGTTGAGCGCCTACAGCATCCTGCGTTGTGAGTTCGATCCGTCGCTGCTGCGCGCCCTTGCTCCCACCGTCTTGCCGGTAGACTGGCGCGCTTCACCCGCGCCGGCTTCGCTGCGCCTGATCGGCGATCGCTGGCTGGCCGAGCAGGAATCGGCGGTGCTCGGCGTGCCTAGCGCCGTTCTCCCGCTCGAACACAACTACTTGCTGAATCCTCTGCACCCGGACTTCGCACGGGTTGCGCTGGGCAAGGCCCAGCTCTTTGAGTTCGACCCGCGCCTCACCTGACAGCAGGGCAAAAGACCCGCAGTGACCTCACCCCCTGACCCCCTCTCCGCAGAAAGCCGTCGTGTCCGGCGGGCTGTGTGGCAGTGAGGGGTACGAGATCTGGGGAGTTGGGGGAGCAGAGCTCCCCCAACTCCCCAAGAATGCCATCTCCTCCCCCTGCACGATGCCAAGGCAAGCAAGTCCTACCCGGCGCAGGGGGAGCCCCTGCGGGATGCTTCGCTAGGGTCGGGGCCGTTTCGCCCCGGCGGGCCGGGGCTCCTGGCCCGAGCGGGGTGGGGGTCTGGCCGGGTAACGGGCTCTCCGCAGTCTTCAAACCAGATTCTTCCGGCTTGGAGGCGCCACGGATCGCGGCAAGGTATCCAGCCGGCATGCCGTCTTCGGCCCAAGGATGCCAGGCACGAGTCCGGCGAAACGTCTGTTGGTGGGGCAGTTGGGGCAGGCGCAGCACGATCCACCACCGAGCTTTCGCCTGGCAGTGGACCGTGGGAATTGTGGCCGCGTTCGGCTATCGCCGGAATGCGCTGATGACCCGGCGAATCAGAACTGCCGCGACCACTCCTTCGGCCAGCGCTCGATCACAACCTTGGTCTGGGTGAAGAACTCGACCGCGTGCCGGGCCTGGCCGTGGAGCGTGCCGAAGAAGGATTCCTTCCAACCGCTGAAGGGGAAGAAGGCCATCGGGGCGGCGACGCCGATGTTGATCCCGATGTTGCCAGCCTGGGCCTCGTAACGGAACTTGCGGGCCGCTGCCCCGCTGCCGGTGAACAGGCAGGCCATGTTGCCGAAGGCGCTCTTGTTAACCAGCTCGATCGCCTGGTCGACGGTCTCCACGTGCATCATCCCGAGTACCGGCCCGAAGACTTCCGTGTTTGCCAGCTTGCCCGCTGACGGACAATCGCTCAAGATGGTCGGCCCGAGGAAGTTGCCCTTCGCGTAGCGTGGAACGACAAGGCGGCGTCCATCGAGGACCATCTCTGCGCCCTCGTCCAACCCCTGCTGGATCAGGCCTGCGATACGCTGCTTGCTTTGGGGGGTGATCACCGGCCCCATCGTCACACCGTCATCCAGGCCGTACCCGACGACGCGCTCTGACGCCGCCTGAGCGATCGCCTGGGTGAACGAATCGCGCACGCTGCCCACGGTCACGGCCATGGAGGCCGCTAGACAGCGCTGGCCGGCATTGCCGAACACGCTGTCGGCGACGATGCGGGTCGTCATTTCCAGGTCGGCATCCGGAAGAACGATCACCGGGTTCTTGGCGCCGCCCTGGGCCTGCACCCGCTTGCCGCTGGCCGAGCCGCGGCTGTAGACATGGCGTGCCACCGGCGTCGACCCGACGAAGCTAATTGCCCGGATGATCGGATGGTTGAGCAGGGCGTCAACCGTTTCCGGACCGCCGTTGACCAGGTTGAACACACCGGCAGGAATGTCGATCGTCTCGAACAGCTCGGCCACCCGCTGCATCGTGATCGGGCAGCGCTCGGACGGCTTGACGATCACGGTGTTGCCGCAGGCCAGGGCATAGGGCAGGAACCAGAACGGGATCATGCCCGGGAAGTTGAATGGGGCGACGATGGCGCATACGCCGACCGGCTGGCGGATCATGTACTCGTCGATCCCGGGAGCGATGTCCTCGGAGAACTCGCTCTGCATCAGGGTAGGGATGCCGCAGGCGAC
>JALHUE010000214.1 GCA_022866145.1 Anaerolineales bacterium
CGAGAATCACAGGGACCTGAGCGCCCACGAGCGAGACGGCGCCGAGAAGAAGCAGTTCGTTGGCGGCTGGGGAGGGATCGAGACGTTCGTCAGCCTCCAGTGACGGCGTTCGCCGGACATGCCGGCGGTACAGGAGTGTCAGCCCGACCGCCACCAGCGCCGCGAGCGCCGCCCCCGCCGCAACGCGAAGCTCAAGAGGCCTCGATAGCTGATAGAAGGGGAGAGTCCACCCGACGAACAGGATCTCGAAGAGATCCTTCGTCAGTTCGATCGCCTGCAGCGCCCCCATTCGCAGCGGCTGGGCCAGGTAGCTGCTGACCAATCCCGCCAGGTTGGTGGTCCCGCGCTCGCTCTCGAATGCGAACGTCCGCCAGGCCATGTTGACACCGATGACCAACCCGTACGGGAGCCAGCGGAGCAGCGTCTGACGCAGGCGCCTTCCCCCGACGCTCTCCCTGCCGGCCAGGATCCAGATCAGGGCGATCCGCGTCGCCTCCAGCCCGATCATGTATTCGTAGAGCAGCTGATACGACAGCGCGGTTGCCAGCGAGAACAGAGTGAGGATGACCCGGACCCAGGAGCGGCGTGCCCGCAGGGCAAGGCCAGTCAGCGCGATCGAGAGCAGGGCGACGGCATAGGTGGTCAACTGGTTCGAGAAAGTCATGGCGTTGGGTTGCTGAAGGAACCCCGGGTACAACAGGACCAGAAGTGCCACTGCGGTGGTCTCTAGCCTGCGGCCGGGCCAGGCAGTCCGCCCGATCACGAGGGCAAACACGGCGCCAACCCAGCGCAGGAACAGGGCGTACAACTGCCAGGCCAGCCGGTTCTCCCCCAGCAAGCTATAGGTCAGGGAGTACAGCTGCCCCATCACCGGCCGGTCTGTCGAGAAGAGGATCGGGATGCTTTCCGGGCCGCGCACGCGGCCGGCCCACAGCACGTACCAATCGTCGCGGTAGAAGCCCAGCTGGGTCAGCCAGGGGCCGTAGGCGAGGAGGGCGAGCGCCCCCAGAAGGCCGATCGCCAGGGCCCACTCGATCCGGTTGTCGCGTCTACCAGGGGACGGTTTCACTCCAGTCACCTCATCCGTCTTGCGCCCTCCTGAGCCTCCGGCTCCGGGGAAGCCAAGTTCCCAGGACAAGCGTGCGCTACGGCCATTCTCTCACGGCCGGGGAGAATTCGCCTCGGCAAGCCTGAGGATCGCCCCCTGTGCAAGCAGTACCCCGACCTGCAGGCCGAGATCTCGATACAGCGCCGGGGGTACCCCGACGTCTGCCAGGGATAGCTCACCTACGAATGGCCGCGCCTGGGGCAGGAGCAGGCCGACCTTGGGCAGGGCGGTGGTGAGCGTGGCGGCGGCCCGGATGATCGGAGGCTGAGCATCATCGCCCAGGGCGTCGAGCATCCAGTCGGGAGCCCCAAGGCCCACCGGCGGGGAATCCGTCAGGCCGAAGGCCTGCAGGCTGTGCCACGGCTGGGCCGGCGGGCCGCGCACGCGACCGGGGTCGCCGTCGAGAACGATGTCTAGCTGTGCTCCCCAGCTGCTCAAGTGGCGGGCGGCAGCCATGCCGCCTCCTCCGCGCAGGACCGCCAACCAGGTCGCGAGCCAGCTCCGCCAGGCGAAGCCCGGCGTTGTCCTTCATCTACATCTGGCTAATGCCGTAGGCCTCTGCCATCAGCCGGTCGACTTCGACCATCTGTTGGCAGCTAAGGCCGGGGATGGTGGCGGGCATAGCTAGTGCTCCGCGGGGTCGGGGTTCCCGAAGGCCAAACCCGGTGCCCTGGCCGCTTCCGAAAGAGCCGGGTGTCGACCTGCGTGCGGCGCCAAGAGTTTACTGGATGTTTACACCCGCCTGGCGCGCCGATTACGGGGGCCGGGCAGAATTCAGCCAATCACAAGGATCGACGGGAGGAAGAATCATGAAACTGGTGCACACAGTCACAGGGCTGGTCACGAAGCGGGCAGCGATTTTGGCCGTGCTGATCGTCGTCGCCGTTGGGGCGGCCGTGCCGGTCACCCCGGTGTCGGCCGATGACAGCACACCGCCTCCGCCCTCCGGCCAACGGGCCGGTCAGCAGCTCGAGGCCTGCCTGGATCGCCTCGGGGAGTGGCATTCCGCCCAGGAACAGAACCTGGGCCGGGCGGCCGACGCCACGCAAAGGATCGAAGACATGATCGAGAAAGCCCAGTCGCTGGGAATCGACACCAGCGAGGCGGAAGCGCTGCTGGCGCAGGCGGTCTCGCTCTTGGCGGCTGCTGACGGCCACCACGACGACGCCAGCGCGATTCTGGAGGCCCACAAGGGCTCCGACGGCAACGGTGAAGTGATCGATCGGGAACAGGCCGGTGATACCTGCCGGACCGGGCGCGATGCGCTGGCCAATGGGCGCGACTCGCTACAGGACCTGCGCGGCATCGGGCGGGATCTGCGCGCTCTCGCCCGGATGTGGCGGCAAACCTACCGGCAGGCGCCGACGCCCGAGGCCGGGTAGGCCGATAGTGTCGGAGGCCTGAGCGTGACCCAGCGTAGGCTCTGGCTCGCACTCCTCGTCGTGCTGGTGGCAGGGATCACCGGATGCGGCCGCCGCAGCCGCGGGACCCCGCCGCTGCCGCCGGCCCACGAGGGTTCATTGCCGGCGGATAGGGACTCGGTTCAGACGCCTGAGGCGAAACCTACCACCCTGGCTGTCGGCGAGACATCTGCCGCGTGGCCGCCCTCGCCGCCACCCGGGCTCGAAGCGGTGGCCGCAACCGAGACCGCGGCGGCGACAATCCCGCTCAATCCCCTGTGGGACGATCTGGACGAAGCGCTGGACGGACTGGACTGGGCGCTGGCGGGCATCGAGGCATGGGAGGTGGCCGTGCCCTAGGGAAGCCGCCCTCATGAACGAACCTTCAGGACCGGAAACTGAACGCTCTCTGTGAGGATATTCGGCGAAGCAGGAGCCTCACAGAGAGCGTTTCATATCTAGGATCCCTGGGTGAAATCCCCTGACCGTCATCCAGCTCAGATGCGGTGGAAGCTCTGAAGTAGCTTGATGTAGCTGGAGCGCTCGAAGGCGGCGGGCTCGATGTGGTTCTGCAAGCTGAGCTTACCCCGCAGCCCGGCAATCGATTCCATCTCCAGTTCGTCCATGCGCGTCTCCAGCTCGCGGACGATCTGGCGCAGCGTGCCCATTCCGTCGCGCAAGAGCGCCGAGCACACCTGGGCAACATCGGCGCCGGCTAGCACCGCCTTGAGCACGTCGTCGGCGGAATTCACGCCTCCGGTCAGGGCCAGTCCGCAATCAACCTGGCCGTGGAGGATGGCGATCCAGCGCAGCGGCAGCAGGATGTCCTCCGGGCGGCTGAGCGTGAGGACGGAGCGGATCTGCTGGCTGGGGACGTCAATGTCCGGCTGATAGAACCGATTGAACAGCACCAGGGCGCTGGCGCCCGCCTGGTCCAGCTGCATGGCCATGTTGGGAATGGCGCTGAAGAACGGGCTGAGCTTGACGGCGACCGGTATCTGTATATTCTTCTTGATGGCGCGCAGGATGTCCACATATACCGTCTCGATGTCCGTGCCCATCAGGGTGTCGGTCGTCGGGATGAAGTAGATGTTGAGTTCCAGTCCGTCGGCGCCGGCCTGCTCGAGCTGGCGCGAATAGTCCAGCCAGCCTCCCTTGCTGGTCCCGTTCATGCTGGCGATGATCGGGATATCCACGCTTTCCTTCGCCTTGCGCAGATGCTCCACGTACTCGTCGGGGCTGCGGGCGTATTCCTGCCGCTGGGGGAAGTGCAGCGTGGCATCGGCGATCCCCAGGGCGCCCGTGAACAGGCGGTCGGGGACCTCGCCGGTCTCCAGGGCGATCTGCTCCTCGAAAAGCGAATACAGGACAACGGCGGCCGCGCCAGCGTCCTCCATGGCGCGGATGCCGTCGAGCTCGCGGGAGAGCGGCGATGCAGACGGAACGACAGGGTTCTTCAGGGTCAATCCCATATAGCTGGTCTGCAGCTTGGCCACGGCATGCCTCCGGTGGTTGGTGAGATGACGGGAACCTCTTGAGTTGAGCCAAGGATAGCATGGAAGCCCGGCGGACCCATGCCTGAGAGTTGACGGGGATTGGGCTCGGGCTAAGATAGAGTTCGGGCGGCCCGGCGCGGTCCTGCGGCAGGCCAATGGGGTGCGGCATGACACGAGCAGAGAAGCAGCGGCGGATCGGATTCGTGGCGACCCGCTTCCGTGGGACGGACGGAGTCTCCCTGGAAGCGGGCAAATGGATCCAGGTGCTGGAGAGCGCGGGACACCGTTGCTTCTTCTTGAGCGGGGAGAGCGACGGCAACGACGGGCGGGACATGGTCGTGCCCGAGATGCACTTTGCCCATCCCGAAGTCCGTGAGGTCTACCTGACCGCTTTCACCAGCCGAGTCCGGCCGCAAGAGATCACCGCCCGGATCCTGCGCTTGAAAGACCTACTGCGCCGGGCGGTGGCCGAGTTCGTGGACTCGCTTGGGATCGAGTTGCTGATCGTGGAGAACGCCCTGGCAATCCCGCTCAACCTTCCCCTGGGGCTGGCGCTGACGGAGTACATCGCCGAGACCGGCATCCCGGCGATCGGGCACCACCATGACATGTTTTGGGAGCGAAAGCGCTTCCTGGTGAACTGTGTATGGGACTACTTGAACATGTCCTTCCCGCCGCACCTGCCTTCGATCCAGCATGTGGTCATCAACAGCTCGGCGTCCAACCAGCTCAGCCTGCGGACAGGGGTCTCTCCGGTTATCGTCCCGAATGTTATGGACTTCGAGCATCCCCCGGCGCCGGCCGACAGCTATGCCGAGGCCTTCCGGCAGGACCTGGGAGTCAATCCGGGGGAGTACCTGGTGCTGCAGCCGACGCGCGTCGTGCAGCGCAAAGGGATCGAGCATGCGATCGAGTTGGTAGACCGGCTGCCCGTGCCGGCACGCCTGATGGTGACCCACGCCAGTGGCGATGAAGGCTACGCCTATGAGCAGCATCTGCGCCGTATGGCGGAGCGTTTGGGCGTGCAGATGACCTTCGAGGACCGGTTGATCCGCAGCCAGCGTGGGCAGCTCGTGGATGGCCGCAGAGTCTATTCCCTGGCCGACGCCTACGCCGCCGCCGACCTGGTGACTTACCCCTCGACGCTAGAGGGCTTCGGCAACGCCTTTCTGGAGGCGGTGTACTACCGGAGGCCGCTGGTCGTCAATAACTACTCGATCTTCGCCACGGACATCCGGCCGAAAGGCTTTCGGGTGATCGAGTTCGACGGCTATATCTCCGATGAAACCGTCTGGTGGACAGAGCGCCTGCTGCAGGATCCGGCCATGACGAACGAGATGACCGAGCACAACTACCAGCTCGCCCGGCGCCATTATTCGTACGCCGTCCTTGAGCACCATCTGCGGGTGCTGCTGGCCAATGTCTTCGGCGAATCCTGACCGCGAGGGCCGGTCGATCGCAGGCCTGAGGCAAACGGCCCGACAAGGCTTCCAGGTTGGGCAGGCCTTGCACTCGACAGCGATCGATGTGGCCCCTCCGCTTCGCTGCGGGGGGCTGCGTGATCCCTCCGCTGTATTGCGAGCCGACTGTGGCAAGTCCTGGCCTAAGCTGGGCGCTCCGTGTGTGCGAGGTTCCAAGTGCTTGTGGGCGCGGCCCCTGCCGCTACGCTGCGGGGCGCTCCGCATGTGCGAAGTTCCAAGTGCCTGTGGGCGCGGGGGGGCTCGAACCCTCGACCTCACGGATGTGAACCGTGCGCTCTAACCGACTGAGCTACGCGCCCTTGAGGCGGATTATAGCAGAGGAGGCTTTCCCTCGAGGAGACATCCGGAGCCCAGGCGCGTGCCTGCGGCCACCGAGGAACCGCAGACGGTTCAGCCTCAATCGGCCGCGATGGGTCGGCTATGCAATCACTGCATTCGTTCCGGAGACGCCGTCTGAGGGGTAAGTCCGAATCCCCCAAATATCCCCGGCCGGCGCAGCCGGCGCTGCACCTGGAGGTTCTCCGGCCGAAGGGTCTTTGCCACCCAGGGATCCGGGGTGGGCTTTTGGGCTGCTCGCCCGACAGGAAGCTGCGCGCCGCAGCCTGCGATTGCCCCTGGCGCCGGTCTCGGGCATAATCCAGCGGCGAGAGGCAGGCCGATCATGCTCGAGCTCGAGATCCCCGGTCGCGGTGTGGTGCAGTTGTACCATTTGGTCAGCGACGTGAACGGCACGCTGGCGGTGGACGGCGAGCTGATCGACGGCGTGCCCACCGCACTGGGCGAGATCGGTCAGCACATGGAGATCCACCTGCTGACCGCCGACACCCACGGGAAACAGGCGGCGATCGATCAGGCGCTCGGCCTGACGGCAACCCGCATCCCCGCCGGCAAGGAGTCGGAAGCCAAAGCGGCCTACGTTGAGAAGCTGGGCGCCAGCCGGGTCGTCGCCTTGGGCCAGGGAGCTAACGACGCCGGCATGCTGCAGGCCGCGGCGCTCGGTATCTGTGTGCTCTCGGCTGAGGGCACGGCAGCCGAGGCCGTTCGGGCGGCCGATGTGCTGGCACCGGATGTTGCGGCCGCGCTGGGGATGTTGCAGAATCCCCGACGTCTGGTCGCCACCCTGCGCCGATGAGCCTCCCACCCGCAGAATCGAACGCCGAATCCGACCGACTGGCCCGGGCCAGAACACGCCGCTTGAAGCGGCAGTTCACCCAGCTCCAGGCGGATGAGCGCGAGGCCTTCCTCGAGGGCTTGGCCCGCCTGCTCACGCCCGGGGTTGAGTTCTACCTACGCTCCATGGGCAGCGGCCTGCTGCTGGCGCTGGGGTTCCGCTTCGAACAGGCGGCACTGCTGTTTGCCGGGCTGCTGGCGGCGCCCGCCATCACGCCCGTCCTGGGGATGGCCCTGGCGGCCGTCTCCGGCCGGCTGCGCTTCTTCCTCACCCAGCTGGCCATTCTGGCCGTCGGGCTGGCTTCGGCAGCCGTCCTGGTATGGGTCGGCGGTCAGGGGACGATCGAGAAGGAGCAGGAGCTGCTGGCCGGCCTGCACACCTCGATCAACCTGGTTGACCTGACCCTGGTGATCGCCGGTTCGCTGCTGTTCACCTGGTTCTTCGCCCGGCGCAGCCAGCTGCAGTTGGCCGGAAGCCTGGCCGTTGCCTATGAGGTCCTGCTGCCGCTGGGGGCAGCCGCCTACGGCCTGGCGCGCGGCGACCTCACCCTGGCGCAGGATGCGGGCCTGGTCTTCGGCGTGCATCTGATCCTGGCGCTGGCGGCCTGCCTGATCCTGCTGATCGCCGTCGGGTTCCGGCCGCTGGTGGGGGGAACGCACTCGCTGGCGATTGCCATCGGGTTGATCGGGCTGCTCGGATTGCTGGCTGTCGCCGGGCTGGGGGCGACCGTCGTAGCCTCGCTGCCGACGCCGACCCCGACTCCGACGATCACCCCCACGCCATTGCCTCCGCCGACGGCCAGCGGCACGCCGACCCGTACGGCAACGCCCAGTCCTTCTCCCACCGCCAGTCCGCCGCCCACCGCCACGCCGACGATCACACCCATCCCGCCCAGGGCCATGGTGGTCGGGGTCGGCAACTCGGGCGTGTTCCTGCGCCAGGCGCCGATGGGCGCACTAGTGGCCGGGCTGTACGGCGGCACCGAGGTCGAGTTCCTCGGCAACGCGCAAGTGCTCGACGGCAGGACCTGGGTGCAGGTGCGGCTGATTGACGGGACGACGGGCTGGATGCTGGTTGAGTACCTGGCGACCGCCGGGCCCACGCTCGGAGGCACACTCACGCCTGCGCCCGCCGGCTGACGGCGGCCCAGGAGGGCAAGGCGCGCCGAGCGGCACGCCCGGCGCACTGCCCGTCACGAGGGCGCCGGTGCGATCGGTTCGGGCTTGAGTAGATCCCCATCGGCCCGTCCGGGCGGTTTCGCCGGCCTCACTGCCTCGGACTGCAGGCGACCCGCCCAGTCGGGCAGGCAGCGGTCCCAAGGGGGACCTTTCCTGCCGGAGCGAGCAGGTGTGGAGAAGACTCGAATGCGGCAGAGTCTGGGCACATCACTCAGCTTGGTCAGCGCAGTTGCCACGCTGCTGGCCGCAGGCTGCGCCTCGACCGGCCAGGTGGCGCCGCCGTCCGAGATGGTCACGGCTGAGGCCTACCTCACGCCGCGGGAGGATCTGCGGCCGATCGCTCGCGCGCCCGGGGAAAAGCTTAGAGTGCTGGCGACCACCAGCATTCTGGCCGACGTCGTAAGCCAGGTGGGCGGCGAGCAGGTCTCGCTCCAATCGCTGATTCCAGCGGGTGTCGACCCGCATGCCTTCGAGCCCAACCCGGCGGATGCCCGCGCCCTGGCAGATGCCGAGGTTGTCTTCATCAGCGGGTTTGGGCTGGAAGAATTCATGGCTGACTTGATCGCCCAGGCCGGGAATCGCCCGGTGGTGGTCTCCGCCTCGCTGGGCATCGAACCCCTGACGGCCGAGGCCGAACATGGCCAGGAGCACACTGTCGACCCGCACACCTGGTTCGATCCTAACAATGTTATCCACTGGACGGAGAACATTCAAGCCGCCCTGGCCGCCGTGGATCCAGATAACGCCGATATCTACGCTGACAACGCCGCTCGCTACAAGGCAGACCTCGAGGCCCTCGACGCCGACATCCGGGCGTCTGTGGCGCGCATTCCGCCGGAGCACCGCAGGCTGGTGACCGACCATGAGGAGCTGGGGTATTTCGCCGAGGAGTATGGTTTCCAGGTCGTCGGCACGGTGCTGCCCAGCACCAGCAGCTTGGCCGAGCCGTCGGCCCAGGACTTGGCAGCCTTGTCTGATCGCATCCAGGCCGAAGGCGTGCCGGCCATCTTTGTAAGTTCGATCGTGAACCCGGGGTTGGCGGCGCAAATCGCGGACGACGTAGGAGTGCGGGTGGTCGCGCTCTATGGGCATTCCCTGACGGGTGCCGAAGGGCCAGCGGGAACCTACCTGGATCTGATGCGCTACAACGCCCAGGCGATTGCCGAGGCGCTGGCGCCGTAACCAGACGCCGCGACGCCTCGAGCGGTGACCCCTCTTCGCCCCTCTCCCTGGTTGGCGCTGGCGAA
>JALHUE010000215.1 GCA_022866145.1 Anaerolineales bacterium
ACAAGCCAGCAATCAGCCCCGGCAATGCCGGGGCTGTCGCTTTGTCAGGCCATACCAGGGAGGGCTATCCCTCCATCCGCTCCTGGCGCCGCCGCTCGCGCCGCGCGGCGCGGTCGTCCCCCGGGGCTGCCGCCGGCCGCTGCGAGGCCAGCCAGGCAGCGCAGTTCGGATCGTGGGCCATCATCACATTGCACGCCCGGATTGTCTGGCGGGTGCTTTCCTCCAGCGGGTTGGTGATGGCGCTGGTCAGGCCAGAGGCGATCGCCATGGCCAGAAACGTCGTGTTCAGCACCGGCCGGCCGGGCAAGCCGAAGGACACATTGGAGGCGCCGCAGACGGTGTTCACTCCGAGTTCGTCGCGCAAGCGGCGCAGCAGGCGGAAGACCGACACCCCTGCGGCGGGAACGGCGCCGACTGGCATCACCAGGGGGTCGATCAGCACATCCGAGCGCGGCAGGCCATAGGCCTCCGCCCGCCGCACGATCTTCTCGGCGACCAGGAAGCGCACATCGGGGTCCTGGGAGATGCCGGTTTCGTCGTTGGCTACGCCGATCACCGCCGCCCCGTATTGCCTGGCCAGCGGCAGGACCACCTCCAGCCGTTCATCTTCACCGGTCACCGAGTTGATCAGCGCCTTCCCGTGGTAGGCCGCCAGGCCTGCCTCCAACGCCGCCAGCACCGAGGAGTCGATGCTCAAGGGCACGTCGACAACCGACTGCACTTGACGGATAGCTTCCGCCAAGATGGCGGGCTCATCCGCCAGGGGGATGCCGGCGTTGACGTCCAGCATCTGAGCCCCGGCAGCCACCTGAGCCACGGCATCCGCCCGCACCCGTTCGAAGTTGCCGGCAGCCATTTCGACGGCAAGCTTCGACCGTCCTGTGGGATTGATGCGCTCGCCGATCATCACAAAGGGATGCTCGGCGCCGATGCGCACTTGCTTCGTGGGTGAGGTGATCACAGTCTCCATGAGCTCACATCCTCCTTGATCAGCGGGCTGAGTTCTGGGCAAACCCGTCCGGCTTCTGGCGCCTGGACCCGGCCCGCGCCGAGGCCGACTCGGTCCCAGACCCGGCTCACTGCGTCTCTGGCTCTCCCTCGGGAAGCATCGGACGATGCCGGCGTCGCGGCAGCAGGCCTGCCTGCTCGATGATCTCCGCCACGAGCTCTTCCTGCCGGTAGGCCATCACATGCACCCCGCTTACGCCCCGGATCTCCCGAACCTGCTGGATGATCTCCACGCACAGCTGCTTGCCCACCTGACGCTGCCGATCCGACGGGACCTGGCTCAGGCGGCGCAGGACAGGGTCCGGAATCACGACCCCCGGGACGTTGCTCCGCATCCACTCCGCCGCCCTGGCCGACCGCAACGGCCCCACTCCGACCAGAATATACGCCCGCTGGTCGAGCCCTAGGTCGCGCACCTGCGCCATGAACTGTTCGAGCCGCGGCACGTCGAAGCAATACTGGGTTTGAATGAATTCGGCGCCGGCTTCGATCTTCTTGGCCAGATGGCGGGCACGGTGCTCCAGCGGCGGGACAAACGGGTTGGCCGCCGCACCCAAGAAGAGTGCCGGCGGGGTCTCCAGCTTGCGTCCGCTCAAGAACTGGCCCTGGTCGCGCAGGATGCTGGCCGTGCGCAGCAGGCCGATCGAATCCAGGTCGAAGACCGGTTTCGCCTGCGGCTGGTCGCCGGTCTGCACACCATCCCCCGTCAGACACAGGACGTTGCGCACGCCCATGGCCGCCGCCCCCAGCAGGTCGCCCTGAATGGCGATGCGGTTTCGATCCCGGCAGGAGACCTGCAGCACCGGCTCATAGCCGGCCCGTGTCAACAGGGCGCACACCCCTACGCTGGACATGTGCACATGCGCCCCGCTGGCGTCGGTGGCGTTGATGGCGTCACAGACTTCGGCCAACACCAAGGCTCGCTCGTACACCGACTGCGCATCGGCGCTGTCCGGCGGATTGAGTTCCGCCGTGACGGCGAAGCGCCCCGAGCGCAAGACGCGTTCCAGCCGCGAGCCACTTCTCAGGGGCGCTGCCATCCGGCCGGCTTCTCCGAGGCGAGCCCTTCGAACTCATGGATCCAGGCAGAACCGCCCTGCAGGCGCTGGTCGAGCGGTGGTAGCACGGTCAGGACCTCCGCCCCGTAGTGCGGCATGTCTTCCGAACGACTCCATGCCTGCACCCAGATGCAGGGGCGCTCGCGCAGAATCTCGCAGCGGCCATCCTGCTGCACGCCTCCGCACGGGCCGTTGCGCATGTTCTTGGGGCAGGTCATGGGACAGGTCATGCCCGTGCTGTGCAGGACGCAGCTGCCGCACATCCGGCAGTCAAACACCACGCCCTTGCCCAGCTCCTCGCCAGCGATCAGTGCCTGCTCTATCCAGCCGCCCCGGCGCAGCCAGCGGCGAAATGGCCGCAGGCCGCCCTCGGTGGCGGCATAGGCTCGCTCCAGCCACACCGGATGATCTTGCAGGAAGGACATCGCCTCGGACTCAGAGCCGGCTGCCGCCGTTGCGCACCAGTTGTCTGAGCTGGTCATCCGTGAAGGCTGCCTCCAGCTCTGCCGCCACAGCCTCGGCCACGGCCTGGGGCGCCCCGTCGCGCTCCACCCACTCCTGGGTGCGCAACTCAGCCAGGTAGGCATCGCTATCGGTCCGACCGCCCTGCACGGCTGCGGCATCGGCGGCCTGCTGAAAACGATCACTCAGGCTTCTCGACACCCGGCCCTTGCCATGCCCGCCCACGCGGACCTGCAAGGGGATGTCCCGCCAGAGCACCACTTGATACGTCGCCATTCTCGCCTCTTTCGTGTCGCCTTGGACTTGGTATCGCCCTTACCTAGGCCGGCCTGCTAGGCAGCCAGTTGATCCCGGAGCACCTCGCCCATTGCCTGCAGGTGAGCCGGCGTGCTGCCACAGCAGGCGCCGATGATGCGGGCCCCGCGCCCGGCAGCTGCCCGGGCGTACTCCGCCATCGACTCGGGGCTGGCGGCATACACGGCATGCCCGCCGACCAGCGTCGGCAATCCGGCGTTGGCCTTGGCGATCACGATCGCTTGCGGCGAAACCGCCCGCATTCTCTCGACTACCTCGAGGATTTCCTCTGGGCCGTTGCCGCAATTCCCGCCAATGGCCGCCGCGCCCAGGGCCAAGAGCTGCTGAACGGCCTTCTCGGGGCTGACGCCCATCATCGTGTGGCCGCGGGTGTCGAAGGTCATCGTCGCCAGGATCGGCACGCTCTCCGATGCCTGCCGCACGCCGCGCACCGCGGTCGCCACCTCTCCCAGGTCCGACATCGTCTCGATCCAGATGACATCGACCCCGCCTTCGAGCAAGGCTTCCGCCTGTTCGGCAAACCCGGCCACGGCCTCGGCCTCGTCCAGCTCGCCCAGCGGCGCCAGCAGCGAGCCGCTCGGGCCGATGTCGCCGGCCACCAGGGCTCGGCCGCCGGCAGCCTCGACGGAGGCCCGGGCATTGCGCGCCCCGGCTTCCACGAACTCCCGGCCGCGGGACTCCAGACCGTGCAGCGACAGCCGCCAGCGGTTGCCGCCGAAGGTATTGGTCAACAGCAGGCGCGATCCGGCCTCCAGGTAGGCCCGGTGCACTGCCTGCACTCGCTCCGGATGCTCAACGTTCCAGCGCTCTGGCGAGTCGCCGAACTGGAGCCCCGCTTCGAACAGCATTGTTCCCATGGCACCATCGGCCAGGATCAATCCCGGCACCGCGATCAGGTCCTGCCATTTCGCCATTGCCCTCTCCGTAGTTTCTAGCCGTTCTTGATGGCACTCAACTTCTTGGCCGTCTCGACCGCCACGGCCGCGTCGCGACAGTAGGCATCGGCCTCGACCTCCTCCGCAAAGGCGGCGTTGAGCGGCGCGCCGCCCACCAGGACGATCAGGTCTTTGCGCATGCTGGCCTCTTTCAAAGCCTTGATCACCACCCCCATGTACGGCATGGTGGTCGTGAGCAGGGCACTCATGCCAAGGATACTCGGGTTGTGTTCACGCACAGCCGCCAGGAATGCCTCGGCATCGTTGTTGATCCCAAGGTTGACCACCTTGAATCCGGCACCTTCCATCATCATCGCCACCAGGTTCTTGCCGATGTCATGGATGTCTCCCTTGACCGTGCCGATGACCATCGTGCCGACCTGGGGCGCCCCGGTTTCGGCCAAGAGTGGCCTCAGAATTTCCATGCCGCGCTTCATCGCTTTGGCCGCCATCAGTACTTCCGGCACGAACAGCACCCCGTCCCGAAAGTCCGCCCCGACGATGTCCATCCCCCCGACCAGCACCTTGGTCAGGAGATCGTATGGGGTCATCTTGCGGCGCAGCAGCTCATGCACCCCGGCCACGACCGGGTCGGCAAGCCCGTCGTACAGGTCATCCTGCATCTTCTCGATCAATTCTTGCGTTTCGATTTGCGCGATGTCTCTTTCGTCTGTCATGCTTGCCTCGATTCCTCTTGCCGGGTTTGCTTTCGTCTCGTCCTCGGGCGCTCGCCGGCGGTGAGGGATGGGTCTGGCAGCTGGCCCAGCAGATGCGGAAATTCATCGCGGGCGTGCGGCAACGCCATGGCGGCCACGAACTCCTCCTGGAAGTCCGACGCCGTGGCCGTCTGCACGTGCTCCACCCATCCCGCCAGGCGGCTGGCTTCCAGCCGCTGCTCTACGTTCAGCAGGGCGATGCGGGCGCCGTCCCCGGCGGCGTTGCCCACCGCGTGCACCCGGTCAAGGTCGCAGTCCGGAATCATGCCCAGCACCATCGCACGCAACGGGTCAATGTAGCTGCCAAAAGCCCCCGCCAGCAGGATCCGGTCCACCTTGTCCACCCGCAGTTCCTTCATCAACAGTCGAGCGCCGGCGTACAGCGCACCTTTCGCCAGCTGGATAGCGCGCACATCGTTCTGGGTGACCACGATCGGACGGCCGCTGGCGGAGTGTTGGGCATCGACCAGCACGTATTCGCGCATCCGACTCCCGGGCTGCAGGCGCACCCGGGCGGAGCGGGCAGCGGCCTGCTCGGAGAAGCGGCCGTCGGCGCCAAGAATCCCCGCCAGGAACATCTCGGCAATGACCTCGATGATCCCGCTGCCGCAGATCCCGGTCGCTCTGGTTGCGCCGGGTAGGCCCGCCGCCGTCTGGGGATCGATCCAGGTCTCTGACCCGATCAGGCGCCAGCGAGGCTCCAGCGTTTGGCGATCGATGCGCACCCGCTCGATGGCCCCAGGCGCCGCCCGCTGGCCATGGGTGATCTGGGCCCCCTCGAACGCCGGCCCGGTCGGGCTCGAGGCGCACGCCATCCGCTGCCGCCCGCCGAGGCTGAGTTCAGCGTTGGTGCCAACGTCGATCAGCAGGGCGATCTCGTCGTGCGCTTGCGGCGCCTCTGCGAGCAGGGCCGCCACATGGTCGGCGCCGACATGTCCGGCGATGCACGGCAGCACATGCAGCCGGGCAGCCGCGTTCAGGTGCAACCCGAACTCGCCCGCCCGCAGGTCCAACGCCTCGGAGACGGCGAGAGTGAACGGCGCTGCCCCCAGCTCCACCGGGTCGATCCCCAGCAGCAGGTGATGCATCACCGGGTTGCCGACAATCACGACATCCAGGACGTCGCTCACTTGCACGCCGGCCTCTGCCGCTGCCTTGGCCGCCAGTTCGTTCAGGGTCCGCAGGATCGCCCGGTGCATGCGTTCCACCCCCTGCGGCTCGGTCATGGCGTAGCTCACGCGACTCATCAGGTCTTCGCCATAGCGGACCTGCGGGTTCATCGCCGACTGGGTGGCCAGCACCGCTCCGGTGCGCAGATCGCACAGGTGTACCACGACCGTGGTCGAGCCGACATCGATGGCCAGGCCGCAGGCGGTCTCCACATAGCCGGGCTGCACCCGCAGCACCACCCGATCGTGCCACAGGCTCACCGTCAGCGCCTGGCGACCTTGACGCAATGCGGGCTGGAGTTCCGGCAGGACCGCAGCTTCGATCTCCACCTCGCCCAGCCCCCATTGCTGCTGCAATGCGTGGCGCAGCCGGCTCCAGTCTGAACGTCCGTCGTCCAATCCCGGCGGGTCGACCTCGACATACACCTGGCGCACGGCTGGCTGGACCTCGATCACCCGCTGGGTGGCCGCCTTGGCGACGATCTGCTTGCGGGCCTGGCTCTCTTCCGGGACACTGATCAACAGATCGCCCTGAATCCGGGCGGCGCAGGCCAGCCGCCGCCCCTCGATTCCCTGTTCGCGGCAGCAGGCTTGCTCTGCAGGCTCGATTGGGGTCAGGTGATCCTCGGCCGAGGTCAGGCCGTGCTTGGGGAAGTTCCCAGACTCGACGATCACCTGGCACTTGCCGCAGGTCTGGCGCCCGGCACAGATGGACTCGAGCTCCACGCCAAGCTGGCGCGCTGCCTCCAGCAGGTGGCTGCCTTTCGTCACCTGCCCGCGCCGCCCCGAGGGCAGCATCACCAGCGTCACCTTTTCCGCCTCAGGCATCCGTGTCCATTCTGCGCCGCCGGCTCACCCAAGCAGGCCGATCACGCCGATCCCCAATGCTACCAGCACCGATCCCAGGATCCGCAGCCGCCCGCCTTGCTCTTTCAGGACCAGCACGCCGTAGGCCGCTCCCAGCACAACGCTGAACTCGCGCACCGCTCCGGCGTAGCTGGCCGGGGTACCCAGCGACATCGACACCAGCACCAGGAGATAGGCGGCCATGGTGGTGAATCCCGCCAGCACGGCCCGCCAGCTGGAGAAACGCATCTCCCGTCGCAGCTCGGACCATTTCACCAGGGCGAAGCTGATCGGCGTCAGCCACAGCAGCGTCACCAGCAGCGCCAGATAGGTGTAGACGAAGGGCGTGACATGCCCGATGCCGACCTTGTCGATGGCGGTGTAGAGCGAGGTGCTCAGGCCTGCAAACAGCGCCCAGCGCGGCCCCGCCATGCGCAGAGCGCGCAGCGGCTCGCGCCAGGCCCCCAGGCGGGGCAGGTTGATCAGATACAGCCCGCCGGCGATCACCAGCACCCCCGCCACGCCGCCCTTCGTCAGCTGCTCGTTGAGCACGGCCGCCGACCAGATCAGCAGGAAGACTACGGCCGAACCGCGCGCCAGGGGATAGACAACCGACAGGTCGCCACCCCGGTAGGCCTTGCCGATGGCGAGGAAGTACGTTGCCTCGAAGATCGAACTCAGCAGGATGTACTTCCAAGCCTCGGCTGGAAACGGCTCCCAGAGCAGGACAAGCAGCGGGGCGAAGAGCACCGCGTCCCACAGCAGCATCCACCAAATGAAGGCGTCGCGGTTGCGCGAGGCCTTGATGGCGACATGCGTCACCAGATGGATACAGGCGGAAACCAGCAGCAGCGCCAGGCCGAGTTGGGTCATCGGTCGCTAGGTCCTGCATCCCCGTTTCAGTTGCCGGCCGCACGGGCCCGACGCCGTTCTTCGCGCGACCGCCCGCCTGACGGCTCTGCCGGGGCGGATTTGTCCCAACCCTTCGGCGGCCGCGAGTCGCCAGCCACCAATCCGGCGAAGGCGGCCCGCACCCGGGCATCGACCTCTGGCGAGAAGACCGCAGGGTTGTCGCGGGTCAGGATGTCCCGGACCCGCCGCATGGCATGCGCCTGCGAGTCGGGAGAGCCCTTCTCGATCCATTGCTGCCGGGCATCTCGGTCGGAGACGCGGGGCAGGTAGGCGGCGGTCTTCATTCGCTCCAGCGTGTGCACCTGATCCATGAACATCCCGCCCGGGCCGACTTCGGTGATCAAATCCAGCGCCAGGTTGTCCTCGCTGTACTCCATGCCGCGTTGGATGCGCTTGAGCATCAGGGCGATCTCATCATCAATCACTGCCTTGGCGAAGTCGAATGCCATCAGGGCATCGAGCAGGCCAGCCACGTTGTACATGTCAACCCCGCCCAGCAGGCCGGCCGTACACGACATTCCCGTCTCGTACCCGGACTGGGCGTCGTTGACCTTAGAGTTGGTCAGGCCGATGTAGGCGCCGGAGGGGACGTTGTAGAAGCGCGCCATCTGGCCGACGGCAATCATGATGATCCCGGTTTCGATCGCACCCGGGGCGTAGGCCCCGGTGCGCATATCGCCGATCGTCGGCAGGCTGGCGTAGATGGTGGCCTTGCCCGGATCGATCATCTGCTCGAGAACGGCGGCCGCCAGGAACTCGGCATTGCCCTGGGTCAGCACTCCCATCAGCGTCAACGGCGCCGTCAGCCCGCCGTTGGGGACGATGGTTGGGTAGCAGGGGAGCTTCTGCTCGGTGTAGAAGATCGAGGCTGCGGTTGAATCGAAGTCCATCGTCAGCGGGGAAACTACCGGACAGTAGTGATGGGTGACGAAGGGATGCGCCCGATAGGCCGCTTCGCTGCCAGCCACCAGGTAGCACAGCTGCAGGATCTTCTCGAAGTCCTCCGGGGGACCGCTGGCCCGCACCGGCTTGACCGTGTTCTTGAGCGAGGTGTACAGACGGGCGATGCTGAACAGCCCTGGGGGAGCGTCATCCGCCAGGGTTGAGATTGAGAACACATCGTAGCCTTCGAGTTCGTTCACCAGGTGGGCAATGCGCGCCAGGTCTGCTGAAGTCGCCCGGCGGTCGGCGCCGGTGACCGCGTCGATCACATTGGGCGCCGAGCTGCCGGTGACAATGATCGGGCTATCGTCGGGCATGGTTCGGTCGAAGCGTGGGTCCCGCCCATAGAAGGTGAACCGCGGGGGCATCTGCCTGCGGAACTCCTCGACCACGGCCCGGGGGAAGCGGACGATCTGGCTCTCGCCATCAACTGGGCAGCCGTGGCGGGCGAAGATCTCCCGCGCCCGCTGGTTGCGCACCAGCATGCCGACTTTCTCTAGGATTTCGAGAGAGGCATCGTGGACACGCTCGACCTGCTCCGGTGTGAGTAGGGTGGCATAGTGGGTGATCATCTGTCCTCGCTTCCTTGGGTGGTAGGTAGCCTCAGCCCTCTCGCGGGGCGGTCTCGGTGATGAAGCGAAACCGATCGCCGCGGTATAGGTCTCGGCCGGCCTCGACGGCCCGGCCCTCCGGGTCATACGAAATGCGCCGCTCCAACATGAGCGGCGCTCCAACAACAATCTGCAGCAGCCCGGCCTCGATCGAAGTGGCCAGCACCGGCTCCAAGCTCTGCCAGGCGCGCTCGATGACCACACCGTACTCGGTGGCCAGGATCTCAAACACGGATCGGGATTGCAAGTCGTGACGATCGAGATCGGGGAATCGTCGCACCGGCAACGTGTAGCGCTCCAACAGGGCTGGCACCTGGTTCACCGTGCGCAGCCGGGTGATGACGAACACCATGCTTGAGGCCGGGATCGAGAGGTCTTTGGCCATGCCGGCCTCGACCGGTCGCTGCTCGAGCGCCAGCAGGCGCGCCCCGGGTCTCAGACCCTGGCGTTGCATGCCGCGGGTGAACGAGAACAGCCGTCCGGCATTGCGATCGAACTTGGGCAGGGCGACGGTGGTGCCGCGGCCCTGGCGCCGCTCCAGCAGTCCCTGCAACTCGAGCACCCGCAGCGCCTGGCGGACGGTCATGCGGTTTACGCCGAGCATCTCGCTCAAGGAGCGCTCCGGCGGCAGCCGGTCGCCCGGCGCCAGTTCGCCGGATTCGATGCGGCCCAGCAGACTTTCGGCGATTTGAATGTACAGGGGGGCCGAGGTCAGCCGGCGGCTGACGGGGTCGGCCGGCGGGGCGTCAGGCGGGGCACTGGCTGGCGCAGGCATGATGGGCGGAGTCAGCCTCTTGGCTTAATGGTATATACCAATTTAGCACTCCCAGCCGCAGGCGTCAATCCACAATTCCGGGCCCGACCCGAGCCACCCGGCTCGCTCCACCCCCCTCGCCCGACCCAGCAGCAGTTCCCCCTTGGAGAGTCTGCCCATCGACCCGCGTCTGCACCCAATGGACCGATTCCGGGCCCTTCCGGCCGAGAACAGGTCGGCCCCAGCGAACGTCGCCGCTGGGGCCGGGGGGGGTTGCCGATTGCTTAAGGACTAGCCTGCGGCCATCACCCAGGCGGCGTGGGGCGGGAACGAGATCGTCAAGGGCTCGCCGATCTTCGGCAGCGCTAGTCGCCGCTCGTTCAACGTATCCAGGGTCACGATTGCATCCCCGAGCTCCAATCCCATGCGCACGATCGCTCCCAGGAACGCCAGCGAGATCAGCTTGCCGGTCAGTTGGTTCTCGCCTTCATGCACGCCCATGCGAAGCTGCTCCGGCCGCAGCATCGCCACCACGGTCTCCCCCGGCGGCAGCTCGCCGCTGACCTTGAAGCGTTGGCCGTGGTAGTCCAGCTCGCCCGTCGGAGCGTCGACCACGCGGCTGCGCAGTTGGTTCAGGGTTCCGACAAAGCCAGCCACGAACGTGCTCGTCGGGTAGTTGTAGATCTCCCACGGCTTCCCGATCTGCTCCATGCGCCCGGCGCTCATCACGACCACGCGATCCGAGAGGGCGAGCGCCTCTTCCTGGTCGTGGGTGACATAGATCGTGGTGATCCCCAGTTCCTGTTGGATGCGCCGGATCTCATAGCGCAGCTCAACCCGGATCTTGGCGTCCAGCGCCGAGAGCGGCTCGTCCAAGAGCAGCACCTGCGGTTTGACGGCCAAGGCCCGCGCCAAGGCCACCCGCTGCTGCTGACCACCGGAAAGCTGATGCGGGTAGCGATTCTCCAACTCGGGCATCCGGATCAGGCCAAGCATCTCCTTGACGCGCCCGGCGATCTCGTCCTTCGGCCTCTTGGCGACCTTCAGCCCGAAGGCGACATTGTGGCCAACGGTCATGTTCGGGAACAGGGCGTATGCCTGGAAGACCATCCCTACGTTGCGGCGATTCGGCGGCTTGTTGGTGATGTCCACGCCGTTCAGTTCGATCTTTCCGCTCGAGGGGATTTCGAAGCCCGCTACCATCCGAAGCGTGGTGGTCTTCCCGCAGCCGCTGGGGCCCAGAAACGAAACCAGTTCCCCTCTTTCCACCTCGAGGTTGAAGTCCTCAACGGCCGCAGCCTGGGCATAACGCTTGCTTGCATGCTGAATCGATAAGAAGGCCATCACCATTCCATCCTCTAGTGCCCTGCAGCAACCGGTGCCTGCCCGCGCCCACCCCGGCTCATGACCTGGATGATGCCCATCGACGCCCAGGTGAGCCCAAAGCTGATGACGGCCAGAGCCGCCGGCTCATACGCCTTCTGTTGCATCAGGTAAGCCATATACGGAGCAAAGGCCGGCTTGACCAGATACTGGGCGAGGATCAGCTCGCCCATCACGATCGCGAAGCTCAAGAACGTGCCGCTCAGGATCGCCACCCGGATATTGGGCAGGATGATGCGGAACAGGATCACGCCCCAGCCGCCCCCCAGGCTCTGGGCGGCCTCGGTCAGCGTGCGCACATCAATCGCGCGTAGCCCCGTGTCCACCGCACTATACATGTACGGCATGCACAGAATCGTGTAAGCCGCGATCAGCAAGAACGGGCTGTTGACGATGAGAAGGGGCGGCCTGCTGTAGGTGCGCACCAAAGCGAAGACATACACAATGGCGGGGATTACGAACGGAAGCAGGGTGATGAACTCAACGGGGGCG
Organism: Anaerolineales bacterium; assembly: GCA_022866145.1. Taxonomy (NCBI): domain Bacteria; kingdom Bacillati; phylum Chloroflexota; class Anaerolineae; order Anaerolineales; species Anaerolineales bacterium. Next base: position 11,604 of record JALHUE010000215.1, read on the forward strand.
CGGAATTTTGGCAGCTTCAGCCGTATGACGAAGGCCGTGGGCACGAAGAGCAGAATCCCGACCACGATCGTGAAAATCGCCCAAATCACGGATGCGGTGAAGTTGTAGATGAAAGCCCGGTCGTGCAAGACATTCTGGTAAGCCACAAGACTCAAGGTCCCGCGTTGGGCATGCAGTGAGAACATAAAGGTCGCAAGCAGGGGCAGGAAAAAGTAGAGGATACCCAGGATCATCCAGAACCAGGCCCACGTCCGACCGCTGCGTCTCATCGCAACCACCTCTCGGTCCTTCGTGAGAGCACCGTGCGCGCCACGATGGCAAGCGTCATCACAACCAACATGCCCAATGACATCGCATATCCCAGGCCGGGGTCGGCGAGGATGTCGCCGCGCAATTGCGATCCGATCACGATCGTGGCGAGATTGATCTGACCTCCCGTCAACGCCTGGGCCGTTGCGAAAGCACCAAAGGCGTTTCCGAAAAGCAGGATCATGGCACCCAACATGGCGGGAAACAGGATCGGGAGGGCGATATGCCTCCAGTAGTGAAAGGAGCTGGCTCCCAGATTCTCCGCCGCTTCAAGCCACTCGCGCCGCAGGCCATCAATCGCCGGGGCAATGATCAAGACCATCAGAGGGAATTGGAAATACATGTACACGATGCACAGGCCCGAGAACGTATACAGAGTGAAGCCATGGTGATAGGGGTTAAGCCCGACACTCGCTAGCCATCGCGTCAGCATGCCCGTGGGACTCAGCAAGGCAATGAAGGCGAAGGCCAGCGGAACCCCAGCAAAGTTGGCCGCCACGCCAGAGAAGGTCATCAAGCTCGAGCGCATGAACCTCGGCAATCCCCCTCGAATCGCGGCGAACGCCAGCAGGAAGCCAAACACACCGCCGCCTACCGCGGTGATGACGCTGATCTTGATGCTTAGCCAGTAGGCGTTCAGAAGGTAGGGGTTTTGCAGGAGCTGCGCGATGTACTTGAACGTGAACTGCTGCGTATCCGAATCCCGGAAGCTCCGCACAATGAGAACCGAGCCTGGGTAGAGCAGGAACAGGAAGGTGAACAGGAAAAATGGGGTCACCCCCAGCCAGGCCCATGAGAAACCGCGGGAGGCGGGGCGCGCCTCGGGCGCGCCCCGCTCCACTACGTTGCCTTGAGTAGTCGTCTCGATCATCTCACGGAGCCGGCGTCGGGATCTCAACGCCAACGGTCGTCATCCAGCCATTGGTGATGAGCTCTTTTGCCGCCGCAAGCTGATCCGGGCTGGGGGAAACCGCCGCGGCGAACTCGGCGGATGACGGCAGTTTCGCCGCCATGTCCGCGGGGATTGCCCCGCGGGCTTCCAGGTCCGCCTGCTGCACCCCGTGCGCGAAGCCCTTCATCCAGGCCAACTGGCCTTCATCGGAATGGAGGATTTCCATCCACACTTTGGCGCAGTTGGGATGCGGCGCATACGCACTGATTCCCTGGACATACATGCTGGCGATCGTCGGGGAGGGGTAGACGACATCAGCATTGGGGTTCCCGGCCCATTCAGCGACGTAACCCTGACCCAGGTAGTCCCAGGTGAACACGATCGGGGTTGCACCCTGGGCAATGGTGCCTGGCTTGGCGATCACCGGGACGAAGTTGCCTGCATCGTTCATAGCCTTGAAGTAGTCAAGGCCGGGCTGAGCGTCGTCCAAGGAACCGCCGTTGGCCAGTGTAGCCGCGAAGACGGTCTGGATGGCCTGATTCGAGCTGCGTGGATCTCCACTCAGCGCAACCTGGCCGCTGTATTCCGGCTTGAGCAGGTCCTCCCAGTTGGCTGGCACGTTCTTGACAGCGTCGGTATTGGTCAGCATGGCCATGACGCCGTAGTAGCCACCCGTCCAATTGCCGTCCGGATCCTTGGCGGGAAGGCCCAGGAGGGTATCGGGGATCTTGTCCCAAGTCGAGACCTTATAGGGCTGGAGGATGCCCTTATCGATGCCCTCCTTGCCATAGGCATAGCCGACATCCACGATGTCAGGAGCCTGCGGGCCCTTGTTGTCCTTGTTGGCTTCGATGGCCGCAAACTCATCCGCCGAACCCGCGTTGGGGTCGAGCGAATTGATCTTGACGCCGGTCGTCGCCTGGAAGTCAGCGAAGATCTCGCCATAGTTGGCCCAGTCGGGCGGCGTGGCGATGATCGTGACCATGCCTTCCTTCTTGCAGGCGTCGACGAGTTCCTGCGGCACACTCTTGACCACCGTACCCGTGTATCCCTCGGCGACGTCGGGGGCGGCCGGGGCCTTGGCACCGCAAGCACCAAGAACGAGGCTGACAAGCAGCATCGCGGCGAACAGTTTCTTGACAGTCATGAGCTTCTTCTCCTCCGTCTAGAGAATATCGACAAGATACCTTTGGGGTGTCCTGTCGTCGTGTCTCCCACCCTCCACGGCGGCTCGCTGTGCCTGCTGGGAGCATGGGGCCAGATCGTCGAGTGGCTCGGATTCTCTGTTTATCGCTGGATCGTGGGCTCGGCTGACCTCCTGCCGCCGCGTCTGTGGGCCGACCGCCCGGACACGGCGCACCGGTGTTTCGACTACTTGTAGCACGCTCCGCGGAAGTGTCAAAGCCTCTTGACACCCCGCTGACCGGAGATTCGGCGCTTGACTGCAGCTCCCTGGGCGGCTTCCGCCGCCCAGGGAAGCATCGCCACGGCCCCAGGTCTTATTCGACCGGAATCTCCTTGTACACCTTGCCGACGTCGATGCCCTGGCGCTTGCGGTACGACGAGAAGCCGAAGAAGATCGCGGCCGCCAGGACGTACATGCCGATCATGAACAGCATCGAGGTGCTGTTCTGCCAGCCGATGCCGTACAGATAGCCCGGATCCCAGAACCACTCGATCAGCAGCCAGTCGAGGAAGGCGAAGAAGATCAGCCCGGCTACGGTCACCACCGGGAACTTCTCGCCCGCCAGCAGCTTGCGGATCACGTACAGAGCAACCCAGATCAGCAAGACGACATTGGCCACGCTCAGCACGGCCACAATCACGATCATCAGCTGGGTCAGCGCCGTCTGGTCAGCCCACTGGGCGAATACGGCCAAGGCGTGTTGGTACATTCGGTAGATCAGGTACCCTGCCCCGACCACATAGGCCAGGGTCGCCAGCCAGCTCAACCAGCCCTGCACCTTGTAGCGGGCGATCGGCGATCCGTCGAAGATGCTCTTCTGGCGCCAGGGCAGCAGGATTCCGGCGATCGCCGTGCCGAAGAACGTGATGGCGATCACCAGCGTGGCGTCCAGCACGATCGACTGCATGCCCACCCAGTTGAAGGCATACATAATCGAGATGATTATCGACGGGACCACCATCAGCAGCAGGGCGTAGATCGGGGTCCGCGTGCGCGGCTCGATCTTCGACACCCATTCCGGCAGCATCCGGTCCAGGGCGGCGGCGAAGATCACCCGCGTCGACGACAGGAAGACCGTCCCCGACCAGCCGAACCACCAGAAGCTCACCGCCAGAACGATGAGGAACTGCAGCGTC
>JALHUE010000216.1 GCA_022866145.1 Anaerolineales bacterium
CTGCCGATGGCCGGTTGGATGGCCCGCAACCTGATCCTGACCGGGTCGCCCACGAACCGGACGCTGCAATTCCACATTCCATCAGCAGACACCGTTCGGGACGGTTTCGTGGTGGTCTGGCAATGGCTTGTCCCGTACCAGTTCCCCACGTGGGGCAACGCCGGGATCCTGCTGCTGACAGGGCTGTTGATCCTGTTCGTGCTGTGGATCACCCATCCCTGGAAGATCCGTCAGCTGCGGCAGAAGAGCCTGGGGTTCCTTCGATATGACCCCCGCAGCCCTATGGTCATCTATCTTGCCGCCTATCTGGTGGTTCTTGCCGGGAGCCTGCTCCTGGTGGATGCTTCGACTCCGATCGACCAGCGACTCGCCACCCCGCTGCTCAGTCTGGTGATCGTTCTGGTCGCATCCACCCTCCCGCCGGTGTGGCGTGCGTTCGCAGGCAAGGCAGTCCTAAGGGGTTTGCTCCTCCTGGGTATGACCCTCTTCCTCTTGAGCAGCCTGAGCCGAAGCCGCTGGCTTGCCCGGGAGATCCAGTTCGACGCCGGCGGACTGGCCGCAGCGGTCTGGATCGAATCGGGGTTGGCGGATACGTTGGATGCCCTCCCGGAAGGCACCCTCCTGTTCACAGACAATCCCGAGGCTGTGTACTTCATCAGTGGGCGAGGCGCCTTCGGCCTCCCCTCCATGTTCGACAATGTCACCATGCGCGACCGGCTGGACTACGCGCCCTCCCTGGCTGAGCTCCGCCGTCGATTGGGCGTTGAGGACGGCGCGGTGGTCGTGTTTACGCCCGCCGAAGGTGCGTTCGAGCAGTCGATCGTCGAGGACGCCACCCAAGGGCTGCTCCTGCTCTACGATGGCGGCGAGGCCCAGGTCTTTGTCACGCCTGGCCTGCAACCATAGTCCCCACTCGACAACGCGCATTCCCGGTTGCCGGCCTAGACCGTCTGTGCACTCGCATCCCACCCGATCTTCTCACGGCGTGCACTGGACCTGCGCCCGCCTTCCCCGACCAAGACTTGGGTCCGATTCCTTTCCCGTGCATTTCATTCTCCATCCTCACCATTGCCTGCTTCCCTGATCCGGCGTCAACACTGCGCGTGTGTGCCACCGGTCGAGGCGGAATGCTACAATCCCTGCATGCCCTCCCACCTCGATCGCGACAGCTGGGGCAACTTCCTTAGCCGTTGTCCGGAAGCGCATCTGCTGCAATCCTCCGCCTGGGGGGAGCTCAAGGCAGGCTACGGCTGGGAGATCCTCCGGGTCGCATCCGGGGATGCGGGAGCGCAGGTTCTCGTTCGACGGCTGCCGCTGGGTCTGCGTCTGGCGTACGTCCCGATGGGGCCTATCGGTGACTGGCTGCCGGACCTCCTGCCCGACCTGGACACCGTCTGTCGGGGGGCTGGCGCGTTTGCCCTCAAGATCGAACCGGATGGACCGGAGGATCCCGGCCTGGCAGCGGATCTCCAGGCGCATGGCTTCCGCCCGAGCCCGCACAGCATTCAGCCACGCCGCAGCCTGATCGTTGACCTGCGCGGGTCCGAAGAGGACGTCCTCGCCCGGATGCACCAGAAGACCCGCTACAACATCCGCCTGGCGGCGAAGAACGGGGTGACCACCCGCACTTGGGATGACCTGGCGACGTTCGGACAGATGATGCAGCAGACTGCTGCCCGCAATGGCTTCGGGGCGCACCAACCCAGCTACTATGCGGATGCATTCGACCACTTCCATCCCCTCCA
>JALHUE010000217.1 GCA_022866145.1 Anaerolineales bacterium
ACACCGGCACCCGCACGCCATCAACCGACACTTCCCCTGAATCCGGATCGATGCGGATCCCGGGGGCGCGGCCTTCCCCCGCGTGACCCCGCAGACGGACAAAGGCTGCCAGCAGCTCCGAACGCACCTTCCCTTCGGAGAGCAGCCCCAAGTCCTCCGTCTCCGGCGAGGGTGGAGCGCCACCCGCAACGGCGGCCTCGACTACCCGCGCCGCCAAGTCGGCCTGCTCCCCGGGCGTGAGCTGGTTCCAGATCTTCAAGCATTCAGCCCGCGCCGCCGGGTGGCGGATCACGTGTTCGCCCGGCGGGCTTCCTGCTACCCCGGGCTCATCCGCTAGCGCCAGGCCGGCGGCGATCAACATCCCCGGATGGCCTCCGGAGACGCCCCAGGCCGTGAGTGCTCTCTCCGGCGTCAGGTCGAGCAGCTTCAGGTCGCGCAATAGCGCCAGCCCTTCGTCCTGAGTCAAAGGCTGCATGCTGTGCGTCGAGCGCGAGAACATCTCGGCGAACTCGTCCTCCAGGACCACACCCCGCAGACTGGACAGGCTGCGCAGCGTCGCCGTCACGAACATCAGCTGCTGGGGGAAGCGATCGCGCAGGGCGCGCAGGTTGAGTAGCGCCCGATCATCGAGGGTCATGTATAGCTCATCGAATTCATCGATCAGCAGACACAGATCTTTGGCCAGTCCGGCGCAGGCCTCGGTCAGGGCCAGGTTGAAGGACAGGGAGGCCTGAAAGGCAGTCTCAGCGTCGGTGACCGAGAAGTGGTAGTCCCGGATCGATGCCGCCAATTCGGGCGGGCCGGCCGGGGTGAGATATTCGAGCAGGGATCGCAGCACGATCTCGTAGAAGGCTTGCGGGGTGATGGCAACGGCTCGATTGCAGTCGACGAACACCAGCCCCGCCTCGCGCCGAGCCGCTTGACGGTACAGGCGGGCGGCCGGCGGGCTGGCCAGGGCCTGCATCAAGGTCGTCTTCCCGGTGTTGCTCAGGCCCGTGACCGCCGCACAGTTTCCGCCGGCGAGATCCTGCAGGATCTGCTGGGAGAGTGAGGGGAAGGGCAGCTCTTGCATGCAGGTTTCTCCAAACACACGGGCAGGGTCCGAGGCTGTCAGACCCTGCCCAACGGGCTGCGATCCATCCGTCGGAACGGGACAGGTAGGCTATACAACCCTCCGGGTGCGCAGGCGTCGGGCCAGGACGATCACAACCGCCAGGGCCCCGCCCATCACCAGCAGGCCGGGTAGGCCGACTTCGTCGGCAAAACCGGTCGAGGGCAGAGCCGTTGGCGTGCCGGTAGCCTGCAGCGCGCTCAGCGTCGCCTTGGCAGCCGCCGTGGCCAGGGCAGGATCGACCGTCGCCAGGGCCACCACCGGAGTGTTGGTCGCCACGGCCACAACCGCAGTCGGGGTAATGGTCGAGGTCGGCGTCCGGGTCGGAGGCGCCTGGGTTGGCACCAGCGTCGGCCGGGCGGCAGCCGCGGTCTGAGTGAAGGAGGCGGCCACGCGGGTGTTCTCGAGCACGATCTGCGTAGCCTCGGCCTCTCGATTCTGGCGCTGGCTGGGGGCGATCACCAGGGCGTACACGCCCAGACACACCATGCTCAACACGAGCAGCGCGCCGATGCCGCCTACGGCGACGACGAACGTCCGGTTCGAGCTTCCCTCCTCAGGGGGAGGTGCACCAATGTCAAAGTCATCGGTCATCGTCGCCTCTCCTTGCTGTGTCGGCCTCTCGGCGGATACTCGCTACTGAATCACTTCCAGGTTCGCTAGCGGGACGCTGCGGGTGCCGGTTCCCTCCAGCTCCACTAGCGCGCTTCGCGCCAGTAGTCCGCTCGGATAGTCTACTGCCTTCGTCGGCAAATCACGAATGGCGCCGACCGCACCGGCATAAGGCGGCCGCAGGACCCGGACTCGAGTCCCCGGCGTCAGCGCCACCACTTCCTCCGGCAGCTCGCTCTTGCGCGTGGCCGGCAGGGGAATGATGATCTCCGGCCGCTGCTGACTGAAGGCGTCTCCCATACGGGCGTCGATCGCAGCCTCACGGCCGGCGCTGGTCGTCAGTAGACCGTAGGCGGCGCTGTTCATCGGGATCTCCCCGAAGCCCTCGGTCAGCACGACCGGAAACGGCATCCGCATCAGCTGGGCCACCAGATCGAACGTGGCCGAGCCCACCACCAGACCGCGGACGGTGAGCTGGGTCATCTGCTGTAGGGGGCCTGCCTGGTTGAGGATGCCCCCGATCAGCAGGGCACCCCGCAGGTTGATATCGAGTTGATCGGAGCGGATGCTCTCGCCGGCGCCTCCGACCGTGCGCAGCATAGCGAACTCCTGCCGCCCGTTGCCCCAGATACCCTGCACCAGAGCCCCCGGCGTCTCGAGAGTCACGCTGCGTGTTCCGTCGGTGCCGATGATCATCCCCGGAAATCCCGCTCGCAGGCCAATCGGTTTGCCCCGCACCTCATACAGCAGCCGGCCGCGATGGAAGGTGACAATCCTCCCCGGGGCCGGAGCACGCACCGTGCGCCGACCGACCCCGGCCGGACCGGCGATCAGCTCGCCGGCTTCTAGGCGGTCTCCCGCCTGATGGAGCAAATAGCGTGCCACGTCTCTCTCGTGAACCCCAAGTGCTCGGACCAGATCGAGGAAGACATGGGACGGCGCCAGCTCGCCCTCGGCGATTACATCGCTGGCAAGCACCTTCTCGTTCAGGCGCGCAATCACAGTCCCTGGCGCCGGCAACTGGCGTTCCCGCCGGATCAGGGCCATCGGTATCACATGGGAGACAAGCGCAAGGATCTCCGACATCTCAGCCGTCCGCCTGCCTCGTTGCAAGACCCATACCAGGCCGGGTCATTCCACCGCCCCTATGTCCCACAGCCACTTGTGATTTAGATCCCGCCGCCGTTCCGGATCGCGGGGCAACGGCAGTGGCCGGCCGCGAGCATCGACAACGAGCCCGAGTGAGCTGCCAAATACCCGCAGCGTTCCGGCTTTGCCCGGGCCGCCGAAGCCGACATCGAAGCCCCGTTCCGGGCGGAGCATCAAACGCCCGTGCAGGGAGGGCCCCATCGGCACAACCGTCAGCTGGCCGTAGCGAATCACCCCCTCGGTGACCTCGCCATCGTCCCGCTCCAAACGCAGATGCAGGATTGGCCGTCCGACTTTTGCCCGGCCGACCGGGGAGACCACCGTTCCCAGGCTGACGAAGCTCCCGGACTCTAGCACCTGGACGCTGGCCATCGGCAGGGTGCTCATGGCAGCCCCCAGACTGGGCGCCAGGTTGTAGGGGTCGAGGACCATCGTGACGACGCCGGTCGGCTGCAGGGCGTCCAGCAGCGCAAGAGCGGCATAGCCTGGCCGGGGGGTACGCGACAGCACCCCGCCGCTGGCGACAATCCGCTCCATCGGCGGCAGGAAACCGGTTCGGTTGACCGCCTTCGGCCAGGAGGGCCGCCCGAGAACAAGGGCCACCCGCAGAAGCTCGCGGGCCAAGGCAAACTCGAGGTGCAGCTCATCCTTCTCGGCCGGCACTGTCCCCGGGCGCAGGCTCTTGTTGTAGATATAATCCCGCACCCGGCCCAGCGGCATTTCCACCGGCAGCCAGCGCTGGATGTCCTCCAGATCGGCATGCCGCAGCAGGCCGGGCAGCGAGGCCCCCAACCCGAGGTCAGTCCGCACGGTCATGTGCAACGAACCACCAAAGGAGGCAGCCAGCGTGACGTGACTGGCTCCGACATCGACGCCGAGGACACCCCGTCGCGGGTCGTAGATGTGCCCCAGGTAGCGCAGCACTCGCCCGAATCCATCGGCGGTCAGCAGCATGTGGCCTCCCGACCACTGCCGCAGTTCCTCGAGACCATTGATGCGGGAAGAGCGCAGTTCGGCAATGGCCTCGGAGACACGCTGCCGGGCCGGCGACAGGTCCTCGACCTCCAAGCTCGGACGGATGTTCGGCGCATGCAAGACCGGAACCCCTGGGCCGAAGACCTCGGTGATGGCCTGGCCGAGCAGGCGGTTGCCGGCGAAGACCACCTGCGGCCGATCCTCGTCTTGGCTCATGCCAAGGGCCAGCCCGATCGACTCGGCAATGCGCAGCACGCTCTGCCCCGCCCCGCGGTCGGTTCCCCCGGCCATCAGCACCAGATCCGGCCGGGCGCTGCGGATCAAATCGATCCGCTCTTCCTCGCGGCGGCGATCGGTCAGCAGGACTTCGCCCACGATTTCAACATACGAAGCGTCAGCTAGGCGGCGCAGGCTCTGCATCGAAACGCCGGGCATCATCCCGACCAAGACCGCCCGAACCTTGGGGCCGGCCGAGGCTGTGGCCACAAACATGTCGACCCCTGCCCCGCTGCTGCTGGCCGGCATGATTAGGTTTTCACTCTCGTCGACCAGCGGGCGCCCAGTGACTGACTGGATCTGGTCAATCGCCTGCCGCACGCCCTCGCTGATGTCGAGCAGCGGAGCCGCCGCCGTCGTCGCCGCCCGTCCTGTGGCGACCAGGCGGAAGCGTCCATCGACGACGTCGAACAAGCTGGCGCGGGTGTTCACGCTGCCCACGTCGATCGCCAGCATGGTCTCGGCTTCAACGCCCGTGTTCATCCCACGACCTGGCCTATCAGTCCGAGTATGGTGCCCCACAGAAACTGGACCCGCTGCGCCAGCACGACGACGGCCGCCAGGATGGCGCCGCCGAACATCACGCCGAAGGTGATGGCGATGAACGCCCCGCCGGCTAGCCGCACCCCGCGCTGCCAGCTGCCCATCGAGCCGGTGACTGAGAGGCCGGAAGCCTTGCGCTGGGTGAAGCGGAAGCTGGCCAGCGTCAGGAGTGTACCGGCCAACACGATGACGACGTTCGCTAGCCGCTCGATCCCGGCCTCCCCCGTCCGCGGCGCCACGGCGGTCGGGTTCAGGGTTTGAATGGCCGCCGCCGACTGCGGCAGCAGCGTTCCGGTGATCGCGCCCCCGACGACTACCGCCGCCGCCACACCCACCAGCAGCGCCACCGGCAAGCTGCCGAGGCGGGAGGACCCCGGCGAGAGTTTGAACAGTAGGAGCACCACCAGCGCGCCGGGGACCAATACGCCCACGATCAAGTCCAAATCCAACAGCCCGCCGGCGCCCGCCTGCAGCACCGGGTCGATCAAACCTGGCCACAGCACGCTGCGGATGGCAATCGCCCCGGCGTATCCGGAAGCCACTCCGATGAATAGGTAGGCTGCAATGCGAAAGAGCGGATTGTCACCGATCAGGTAGCTCAGGACCATGAGCGTCAGCAGCCCGGCCACAAGCGGGCCAATCAGGCTGTCCAGCATGGCCGCTATGTCGGTCATCGCTGGGGAGCTCGCGCCTTGCGCAAGGTTTCGACCCAGGCGACAAAGGCCGGAACGCTGCCCAGGACCATCAACACAGCCGCCGCCCAGGAGGTCAAGCCGAAGGCATTCCACAGGCCAAATGCGGCCCCAGGCCGGCCGACGCGCATCGAATAGGAAAGGGCGGCCGGCAGGCCGGACAGCATGCCATCTACCTGCGGGTTCGGGGCTTCATAGTACGGCCGGATCACCGGATCGGCGCCGGTTGTGATGACGACCACCAGCGGTGTGGCACCCAGCCAAGGCGTGGCTTGCTCGATCCAGCTGCGGGCGCTCTCGGCGTTGGCGCTGATCACCGTCACCATCCCGAAGTCTGCCAGTTCATCGACGCCGGCCAGCATCGGCACCTGCCACGGCGACTTCAGTTGCGTCCCGTCCGGCGCGGTGGGCAGAGCGTAGCCGCTGACAGGCACTGCCAACGGGTTCTGGCACCACAGCTGGATGCCGGTGGATCCCCCAGGCAGGTACCCTAGATTGACGTAGCCTTGTCCGCTGCTGTACCCGTAGTTGACGCCGATCGTCGTCAGCATCTGATCGGCCATCATGGCACCCGCAGCCCGCGTCGAGAGGGCCGTGATCGCCATCCCCTGCTGCATCATCTGATCGAACATCGGCTCAGCAACCGCCTGCATCTCCGCGGCATTCCCCGGCTCATAATCGAACACCACCAGCGATGGCCGGTTGACCGGAGCAGCCGCAATCAGGTTGACCAGTGGATCGAGCTCAAGCGGGACGGTCGCCGGCAGCGGGAAGGTCGGGATTCCCAGCACGGTCGGCAGGGCGGCTGCCGCCAGCAGGACCCCGGCCACCAGCCAGCGCACGATCGGCACCCGGCGGCGGCGCGGCCCGGCTGGGGACACCTCCCGCTGCTCTTCTTCCACCAGGCGGTGCATCAGTTCGGCCTGGGCGTACTGACGCTCGGTGACCTCGAGCATCGCCGGGGCCGCGCTTGCCGTGCGCGGGATCGCGACCACCGGCTCCGCCAGAAGCACGCCGCGCAGACCGGCCAGCGGGCCAGCCGCCTCGACGACCTGTTCTTCCTCCGGGCCGATTTCGACCGAGGAGCGGAACGCATCCACGGGACGCATGGCTTCGAGCCATGCAGGCAGCGTGGCCGGCGCCAGGTCCGGCTTGCCTTCGACGGCCGCCTCAGCCGCCGCTTCCGACCCCAGTTGGCCAAGCCACTCCGGCAGGGAGAGGGCCTCGGCCGAGAAGTCGTCTCCGGGCAGCTGGGGGCCGGAAAGGTCCTCGGCCCTCATCAAGGCAGGAACGTGCGGCATTCCCCTCCCACTCGGGGACGAACCGGTTGCCTCCGCCTCCAGCTGGCCCAACCAGTTGGGAGTCTGGCCCTCCCCCGATGCCCCGCGGGCCTGTCCGCTGTCAGCGGGGGAGACTCCGCTGGACGGCGGGCCTGCTTCCCGCAGCCCCAGCGTCGGGCGGCCGGCCCTCGGGCTCCCCGGCGGGTAGAACACCCCGCTGTCCGTGTCCTCAAGGTCCGGCAGTTGCAGAGGCGGCAGCGGTCGAGACTCCGGCTCCTGCAGGTGAGAGGCTGAAGACTCCGGGAGATCGGGAACGCCAAGCGGCAGATCGCTCCCCGAGGCCTGCTCCGCCTGGAGCTCACGAATCCGCGCCAGCCAATCCGGGACGCCATCGGCCTCGCTCCCCGCCGGCTGGCTGCCGGGGGTTTCTCGGGCGTCAGCCGAGGTCCCGTCGGTCAGACCCGCCTCCTGCACCCAGCTCGGCGGATCCCCGGCTGGGGGTCCTTTCTGCCAGGAGGCATCGGCGCCGCGGAGTTGTGAGAGCCAATCGGTGCTCGGCTGTGGGGGCGGGGCCTGCGGAGCCTCGCCCTCCGTCTCCCGCCGGATGCTTGCGAGCCAACCCGGCACCTCGCCCGGCGGCACAGCCTCGGGCGAGAGCCGGAAGCCGCACTCGTCACAGGCGACTGTGTCCGGAGCGTTGAGATGTCCGCAGTTGGGGCAGCGAAGATCGGCCAAGCTCAATCTCCGTAGGGCCGATCAGCGGCCAGCAGCACCCGCAGGCCCGCCGTAATCGATCCAAGTGCCACGCCCAGCAGCAGGCCACGCGCCCCGCCTACCGCCCACACCTCCGCCAACCAGGTTCGCAGAATCCCGAAGGGCTCCGCCAGCCCGGGCAAGATGAACCAGGGGACAGTGCCGAGGATGAACACGACGGCCGAGACAACGAAAACCAGGTTGAACGGGTTGGGTCGGCGGGCGATCAGCCGGTAGCCTGCGGCCGTCAGGCTGACGGCCAGCAGGGCGACCATCGTCGCCTCGACCGGTAACTGGACGTAGCGGAACAGCGAAACCACGGCGCGGTTGTCCACCCCAAAAAGCATCCCGAGGGCAAAGGTCACGACCAGCATGACGACCAAGAGCGCACTGTAGGCCCAGCCCTTCTGCTGGCCTCCGATCTTCCCCAGGTGGATCCCGATCAGGTTCAGCAGGCCGACCAGGAGAGCAGCCGCGCTCAGCAACACCGCCGTCCGCTTCAACCACTGGCTTGCCTCGCCCAGGTAGGGCAGGTCAAGGAAGTACGAAGCCAGGACGAGCGCCCCGGCCAGTCCAGCGACCGCCGCCAGCAAGATGGTTGAGGCGCTTCTCAAGGGATGACCCCGAAGGTCTTGAGCAACGTGCCAACCAGGACAACGGTGACGATCAGAACCCGCACCAGATCCTGCGTCCGCAGGCTGCCGCGGTGCATCAGTCCGACGTTCAAGTAGGCGCCGCCGGCGAAGACGTCTTCACCCACCAAAGGATTCTCGGCCGTGGCGAATAGCAGCGCCTGCGACTGCACATCTTGGGTGCCGCCGAGGGTGAAGGCCTGCTTGCGCTGTCCGACATCCGCCACCAGCGCTCCCTCCACACCGTAGCCTCCCACCATCAGATGCACCGACGCATCTTCATCGTTGAGCACAGCCGGGATACCCGCCGCGTAGGACAGCGGCGTGGCACCCACCAGTCTTCCGGAACTGGCATGGTAGCGATCGACCGCCCGCGCCCGGCGGTAGGCGGCGCGGATGCTGTCCTGCGCCAGGATGACCAGGGCGCCATCGGCGGCCGTCACCACCGGCGGCCGGTCACTCATGGTTGCGGCCTCGGCCACCCGGTTGAGCATCGACAGTCCCGCCAGCGCCGGCCCCGTCTCTCCCCCGAGCAGGGTGCCGGTCCCCAACGAGAAATGCACCCGCTCGCCTGCCTCGACCGCCCGTTCGGTGGCCACGCCCAGGGCATCGAAGGCGGGAATCGGCCGGAAGCGGGCAGGCCAACGACGCTCGACCAACGCCAAGGTGACCATCAGGAAGGCGAATGCCACGAGCACGAACAGCCCAAGCCCGCCCACCATCGTCATCGTCCGTGCTCCGGCTTCTCCAACTCGGCGATGGCGCGCGCCAGCGCCTCACGATCCTCCAGCAGATGAGCAGTGTTGGCCATGGCGGTGGAACGTCCGCAGATCGGTTGGAGGAGATAGAGCACCTGAGCGCCAACGGGCGCAAGGGGAGATACCGCCTCGAGAACGGCCGCGGCGGTCATCCCCCCGCCCGTCTGGTGCAGCCACCGCAACCAGGTGGGCATCAGAGGCGAAACAGGGTCCATCGCGCGCAGTATAGCATAACGACCCGGCCCAGGCCACTCGCCGTACCCCTGGCGCAAGCTCGGCGGCAGCGGCCACTTCTTCGGCTGACGGGCGGGCTCGGCGGCCGACCCTGGCTCGAGGGACCGGGATGGGGCGCGCTATAATCCAGCACGCGTGTTCGAGGCTGGCAGCGTGAGTCTGGACCTAGCGAAACTCCTCTCGCAGGTGAACCAACTCGGGGAAGAAACCGCCCGGCGGCAGTCCGAACGCGCCGCCTCGGTGCCCCAAGCCCAGTCCGCCTTGCGGCAGGCGGCCGAGCTCGAAAGCGATCTCGTCCTGCAGCGCATCCAGCAAGCCGGCGATCGCTGGCGAGGCGCGGCCCCTGGCCCAGAACGCTGGCAGGTCAGCCACCCTCCGCCGCCCCTGCCGCCGCGCTGGCACGCCATCGGCGCCGATGGTTCTCAGGTATACCCCGACCGCCACGCGGCGGCCCAGTTCTCCCTGGTGAACGTCGGCAGTTTGCGTCTTACCCACGGCAGCGGCGAGCCGCCCGTGGTCAGCAGCCAGCCCCGGCTGTTCTTCCGGGAGACCGAGCTGACCACCTCCCAGGGAGAGGCGATCGACCCCGGCCTGGTGAACGGACTGCGAGACGTCGCCGAGATGGCCGAACTGGCGCAGCTCGCCGACCAAACCCGCCCGGAACCGACCCTGGCGCTGTTGGACAACGGGCTGCTGCTGTGGATCGCTATCCAGGAGATCGTTCACCGCCCCCAGGAGGTCGATGAACTCCTGGCCCGATACCTCGAGGAACTCACCCGCCTGCGTTCTTCGGATGCTGCTCTGGCCGGATTCATTGACCGGCCGCGGGGCACCAACCTGATGCGGCTGGTTGAGCTGTGTATGCTGCCGGAGGGACAGGTCAATCCTGAGACCGCCCGCATCCGCCGCTTCCCCAATCTGGTGGACCGCGATCTGATGCATGCCCTTCTGCCGGAAGGCCACCGCAGCGCGCTGTTCTCGGTGGTCTCTCCGTTGAATGCCGGCTTCGAGAGCCATGGCCACGGCGTGCACTTCTTCTACTTGAACACCGGCTACGACGGTCAGATCGCCCGCGTCGAGGTGCCGGCCTGGGTTGCCGACGATCCGATCCGGCTCGGCTGGGTGCACGCCGGGATTCTCGAAGAATGCCGCCTGACCGGGATTCCGTACGTGCTGGTCCGGGCCCATGAGCTGGCCGTGGTCACCCAGGAAGACCGGAAAGCGCTGGAGTCGCTGATCGCCAGCGCGCTGCTGCGGCAAGGGATTGAACCCAGGATCTCCCAGAAGTCGACGACCAAGCGCTGGACGGCCGCACGCCGGCGGCACCGGCTGTAGGGAGGGCGGCAGGCATGACCGAGAAGCAGACGGTGATCGGACGGGTGACGCGCTGCAGCATTCAGGGATTCGTCGGCGGCATCCGGCTGCGCCAGCCGGACCTACCCACATTCGGCGGCTGGTGTCAGGCGCCCGCCCAGGGGGGCGAGACCTCCGTGATCGGCCTGATCTACGACATCAGCATCGAGGATGACGAGCTCGCCCGGCAGCTGGCGGCGGCCGATGCACCCCTGCCGGAACAGCAGGCGGACAACCAGTACAACCGCCCGATCCCGATCGAAATCCAGGCGCTGGCGGTCGGCTATCGCCGCCACGGCGCCTACATCCAGGCGCTGCCGCCGCAACCGCCCATCACCCTGGCGGAGATCACGTCCCTCGATGCGGCGGAGGTGCGCACCTTCACCCAGCGCCTCGATTTCCTTCCGATGGCGCTGGCCACGCCGGAGGTGCCGGCGGATCAGGTGGTGGCTGCGGCTCTGCGCCAGGCAGCCCAGGCGCGGCCCAAGGACGAGCGGCGGGCGTTCCTGCTTCAGGCTGGACAGGAGTGCGCTCGCCTGCTCGGGCAGGACCTCGGCCGTCTCGAGCGCCTGCTGCGGGACCTGCAGGCGGGAGGTGAGGCATGATGCCGACGCCACTCCAGCCGCGCCCATGCGCGGGCCCGCGGGAGGTCGAGCGATGAGCGAGTCCTCCCGCCTCGATGGGGTCTTCGCACCCCGCCCGAGCGAGATCCCACTCGGCCTGGTCGTCGGCGGGTCGCTGTCGGAGGGGCTTCAGGTCCGCCTCGATCCGCGCCTGTCCATCGAACGTCTGGCCGTCGGGCGCTATGTCGTGGTGGAGGGCAAGAGCGGCCGGCGCTTCTTCGGGCTGGTGACCGACATCGCTCTGGCCGCCACCAATCCCAATCTGCCGCATCAGCCGCCGGATCCGTCCGACGCCTTCTCGACCGAAGTCTATGGGCGGGCCGTCGCCTACGGCACGCTGCACGTCAGCCCGATGCTGATGCTCGACCCGGAGGACGATCAGCCGCGGCCGATCAAGACCATCCCCTCCCACTTCTCTCAGGTCACCGAAGCCACCGCCGAGGATGTCGAGCGGGTCTTCGGCGCCGAGGATGAGAAGCACCTGTTCCTGGGAACGCCACTCGACATGGAGAACGTGCATGTCAACCTGGATCTAGCGCGCTTCGTCGAGCGTTCTTCGGGCGTGTTCGGCAAGAGCGGCACGGGGAAGTCCTTCATCACCCGCATCCTGCTGGCTGGGATTGTCAGATCGGGCCAGGCATCGGCGCTGATCTTCGACATGCACAACGACTACGGCTGGGCCGTCAAGGACGAGGCCGGACGCGAATTCAAGGGCCTGCGCCAGCTGTTCACCGGCGGGCAGGTGGTGACGATCACGCTGGACATCAAGACCTCCCGGGCGCGCGGCAGCAAGATCGACGGCGAGTTCGGAATCGCCTTCGACCGGATCGAACCCGAAGACGTCGAGATGCTCACCGGCCTGATGGGCTTGAGCGACGTGCAGCGCAACGCCCTGTACTACCTACGGCGCAAGCTCGGCGCCGGCTGGGTGGCCAAGCTGCTGGAAGAAGAGGACGCCGAGGGGGAACTCCAGGCTCTGGTCGAGAGCGGGCGCATCATGGAGGGGACGCTCGACGCCATTCAGCGCCGATTCCAGGCATTCTTCCCCCGCATGGGGTTCGTCAACAGCCAGGTCGGCCAGGACATCGTCGAGCAGATCTTCCAGTACCTCAACAAGAAAGCCAGCGTCGTGCTCGAGTTCGGCAACTACGGCAACGAACTGGCGGCTTACATCTTTGTC
>JALHUE010000218.1 GCA_022866145.1 Anaerolineales bacterium
CCGTCGCTGATCGTCACCAGAACCAGGTGGTCGCCCTGTCCCTTTCGTTCCGCCAGCATCCTGCCGGCGAAGAACTCGGGCACATCGGGATGCGGCATGATCGCTCTGACGGTGTCCCGCACAGGACTTCCGGAGGCCGAGGCTGTCCGCTGATTGTACGCGGATGCTTCCGGGCCTGCACGTTCGGCCGGTCGGACGGATCCGGAGAGAGGCGGTGCCCTGCTCGCCTCCAGGCAGGTACAATCCTCGGCAGTCGGGCGTGGACCCCACGCGGCAGCTTGGAGGCGGCCAATGAGACGAGTGGGATATATCGGATTGGGGTTGATGGGCAAGTCGATCGCCCGGAACCTGATGCGTGCCGGGCATTCGCTAGCGGTGTACAACCGAAGTTCGGCCGCGGTCGAGGAGCTGGTGGCCGAAGGCGCGGTGGCTTTGGGCGGACCGGCCGAGGTCGCCCGGTGGAGTGAGGTGGTGTTCACCAATCTGCCCGATTCACCGGACGTCGAGCAGGTCGTGCTCGGGGCAAACGGTGTGCGGGAAGGGGCGCACGCCGGAATGATCTACGTCGACAACAGCACGATCAAGCCCGAGGTGTCGCGCCGGATTGCTGTGGAGCTGGCGGAGGTCGGCGTCCTGGCACTCGATGCCCCTGTTTCCGGCGGGGATATCGGAGCCCGCGAGGCGACGCTGGCGATCATGGTGGGCGGTCCGCAGCAGGCGTTCGATGACGTGCTCCCGCTCTTCCAGGCGATGGGCAGGACGATCACCCGGGTTGGATCCAGCGGCGCCGGGCAGGTGGCAAAGGCGTGCAACCAGATCATGGCCGCCGCCCAGATGGTCGCCATGTCTGAGCTGCTGGTGCTGGCGCAGAAGTCCGGCGTTGATCCACAACGCGTGGTGGAGGCGATCCGCGGCGGCGCCGCCCAATGCTGGACGCTGGATGTCAAGGCGCCTCGCCTGTTCGCCGGCAACCGGCAGCCTGGCTTCAAGGCGCACATGATGCACAAGGATCTGGCCATCATCCTTGAAACGGCACGTGCCTACGGGGCCTCGCTGCCGATGAGCGGCCTGAACCTGCAGCTGTACGAAGCCATGCTGCAAATGGGCATGCGCGATCTGGACAACTCCGCCATCCTCGGCGTGTATGAGGCTCTGGCGGGAACTCGGGTTCCGTCCCCTGTTGCCGGCCAGCAGACTGACGGCTAGTCCTCCCTGAACACCTTCAAGGCTGCCTTTCGCCTGGCACAGTGCCCCTTCAGGGCCGGGCTTCTCGTGCTCGGGAGTCGCCTCCAGCCCGATGGTGAGGCCCAGGCTGTAATGCGTTTGCCGCTTGGGCCGCTCCTCAGGGGTGCTGCGGCTCCCCGCTACGGGCTCGGCTCGTGAGCCAAGGGCCGAGACGCATCAGAGATCGCACCCCGGACCAAGGGCCGGGGCGACCTGGGGGTGGCCCAAGAGCCCGATCCAATTGTGAAGAGTGGGGCCGGCGCGCGTCAGCCGCGATGAGATGCGCGGTTCCCGCCCAATCCGAGGGCACTTACGTGCCGAAAAGTGGGGGGCTGCCCCAACCGTTCGACCTCTTGGGACAGCCCCAGGACATTGGAAACCGCCGAAGGGAATTTTGACTTCGGGCGCCGGCTAGGCGATCGGGTACAGGCCCTGCAGTTGATCCATGAGAGGTACAACCAGCAGCAAGACCAGGACGATGGCGACCAGCACGAATAGGAACGTCACGATCAGGACCGAGCCAATCGCTCCGCCCCAGCCGAGGCGGGTGGCAGCACGGACTGCCAGGAACTGCAGGGCGAAGGAGTAGATGGCAAGGGGCATTGCGAGGCACGCCAGACACGGTATCAGCGCCAGCAGGGAAGAGATCAGGGTGACCGGAGCATAGTACGCCGTGTTGGCGTACAACAGCTGGCCGAAGGTCCCCTGCCCGCCAAGTGCGCTGGCGGTGAAGTGGACCAATCCGAAGTACAGCATCTGGCCCAGCACCAGGCTGATGGCTCCGATCGGGATGCCGCACAGCAACAGAATGGTCATATTCAGCCCCGCCAGACCGAACTCCTGGGGCAGGGTTTGTCCGGAACCGGCGAACTGCGCCAGCGCCCCGCTGCTCAATACTCGCGTCCAGACCAGCTGGCTGGCGGCGCTGAGCACCCCCGAGATCGCGCCCACCACTAGCAGCCAAACCACGGCCCGGCCCAGGGTGGCCTGCGGATCCTGCAGCAGGCGCTGATACGCTTCAAGCGTGGGGCGGCGCAGTGCGATATTCCAGACTTCGTAGAACGGAAGCGAGGGTTGCTGAACTGGAGCTTCGGGGATTGTCAGTTCATCCGTCATCTACCTCTCCCTCCTGGCTGGGCTGGAGACCGGTTCCGGGGTTCTGCGATTGGGCGAGCCGAATTGCATTCTGCGCCGCCGAAGCCCCTTGCGCCGGGGGCCAAGAACTCGCCTGCCAAGATTACATGTCCCCTGTGTGAAGCGCAAGCCGGTCCGAGTCCGAGGAGCGCGGCGGACGCCCGGCTGCTGCCCTCCCGGAGGGCGCGGAACGTGCGCCGACGGTCGGCGGCGCCCGGCCAAGAGCCATGTCCGCCGAGAGGGTCTGGGGGTGAACGCTCGCCTGGCGCAGATTCCCTCGGCCCTGCCTGCCCAGGATCCGCTCTTCCCGGCCGGCGCGACTCAGGCTGGGAAGCTCAGGGGGTCAGAAGGACAACCAGGCGCCCAGGGCCATGCACGCCTAGAGTCATCGTCATCTCGATATCCGAGGTGCGAGACGGCCCCGTGACAAGAGCCACCATCGACGATTCGCTGACCAGCGTTCTGCCCCCGGCGGCCAGCCAGGATGCCAGGTCTGCGTGGATGTCGCTCTGTTGCAGGACGACCACCAGGGTCGGCGGGAGCAGCGACGCGACCAGAGTGCCGACCGGGATGGAAGGAAGCACAACCGTCCCGGTGTCGGCGAGGGCTGCCCGCGCCCGCACCATGCCCCACGAGGCCGCCTCGATCGGCCGCGCAGTGGACGCCCCTGGCCAGTGGATATCGAGAAACTCGAATCCCGCCATCTCCATCTGCCGGCGTAGTTGGCTGTCGCTCTCGTCGTTCTGAGCCGCCAGCCCCGGCCCCCGATCCGCAGGCAGCAATCGGCGAAGCGCGTCCGCAATCCCATCCGTCGGGACCCGAGAGACTTCCCCGCTCACCGCCATCAGCGCCTGGGTGAATCCCTCGATCAAACTTCCCGAGGACCGCCGGGCAGTGGCGGCAGGCGTCGAGCTGGCCTGCGCAGGGGGTTCGACCGGGTGGCCTGCGGTCGTGGCTCTGGGAATGGCCTTCGTCTCGCGCCACCGTCGATGCAGTGTGCGGGAGGCGAAAGGTGGGAAGTGGCGGGAGCGGGTCCAGCTGGCCCCCGGCGGGGGGAGCCAGCCCAGCCATCCAGCCGCTCGGGGCGCCAGAGCCGCGGCCGCGCCCGCCAGGCGCTGTCCGAAGGCGAAACCGGCGGGGTGGGTGACGGCCCAGGCGAAGGCGCGAAGCCCCCAGCGCAGATCGCGCCGGCCCGAGCCCGTGGAAACATACTCCTGACGCAGGTGGAGCAGCATGCGCGGGATGTCGATCCCGATGGGACACGCCTCCTTGCACGCGCCGCACAGTGTCGAGGCCATCGCCAGATGGCCGAACGCCTTGACCCCGAACAACGCTGGAGAAACAACCGAGCCGATCGGTCCTGGGTAGGGGCTGCCGTAGGCGTGCCCGCCAAGCTCCTGGAAGACCGGACACGAGTTCAAGCAGGCGCCGCAGCGGATGCACATCAGCGCTTCGGCCAGCGGAGTGCCGTGCAGCCGTCGGCGTCCGTTGTCCACCAGGATCACATAGCGATGCTCCGACCCGTCCTCGGACTGCGGGCGGCCGGGACCTTGGATCAGCGTCACATAGCTGGTCAGGA
>JALHUE010000219.1 GCA_022866145.1 Anaerolineales bacterium
CTGACTTGACGACACATTTCCCGCATGCTATCATCAAACCCGACCTGTTAGCACTCCCCGACTGAGAGTGCTAATTGGAGGTGGGCGCGATGCAAGACTTGACGGAGCGCCAGGAGACCATCCTGGCGCTGGTGGTTCACGAGTACATCGAGAGCGCCGAGCCGGTCGGCTCGAAGTCCCTGGTGGCGAAGTACACGCTCGGGGTGAGCTCGGCCACGGTGCGCAACGAGATGATGACGCTGACCGATGACGGACTGCTGCGCCAGCCGCACACTTCGGCCGGCCGGGTCCCGACCGAAGAGGGGTACCGCTACTTCGTCCGCAGGTTGCTCGGCGACACCGATCTCCCCGCCGACGAGAAGTGTCTCATCAGCCACCAGTTCCACCAGGCCCGTCCGCAGGTCGAGGAATGGATGCGGCTGGCGGCCTCCGTCCTCGCCCAACACTCCAGCGCTCTCTCCCTCGTCACGGCGCCCCGCCCCGAGCGAGCGGTGTTCAAGCACCTGGAGTTGATCTCGACCCGGCCGAACCAGGCACTGCTCGTCCTGGTCCTGCAGGGCGGCGAGGTCCGGCAACAACTGCTGATGCTGCAGGAAGGGATGGACCAGGACCATTTGAGCCTGCGGGCAGACCAGGTCACGCGGGGCTGCATGGGCCAGACCGCCAAAGGTGTGCAGGCTGAGGCGGGCCTGAGCTCCGGCCTGGCCTCCGAGGTCATGCGGCTGGTCGCCGGCTTGATGAGCCAGGCCGACACCCTCCCCGCGGGCGAGGTGTTCCGGGATGGGCTGACCAATGTCCTGGCTCAACCTGAGTTCGCCGAGCCGGGAAGCGCTCAAGATGCGCTGCGGCTGCTGCAGGAGCAGGCCTTCCTGGAAGACGTTGTCACCCGAGCGCTGCAGCCGTCGATCGGCGGTGTGCAGGTGGTGATCGGCGGTGAGGGCGCCTGGTCCGAGCTGCGCAGCTGGTCGATGGTGTTGGCCCGCTACGGCGCTCCCGGGTTCGCCACCGGTGCGGTGGGTGTTGTCGGTCCGACGCGCATGTCCTACGGGCATTCGATCTCCTGCGTGCGCTACGTGGCCGGTCTGATGAGCGAACTCGTGACCGAGAGCCTGGTCGGCTAGGCCGGACCGGGGAGGGTTCTAGTGAGGACGTGCGCGTGACAAAACACAAGGGACACAAACCCAGCCACCGGGAAAGCCAGCCATCGCGCCCGGACGGCGCCGAGGCCGAGCCGGCACACGACCAGCCACAGGCCGAGTCAGCGCCGCCCGCCCCGATTGGCGTCCCGTCCGAGGTCTTTGAGGAGAGGGCCCTCAGTCAGGCGGAGATCGACGCCGTCGACCTGACCCTGCTCCAGGCGCAGGCGGCGGAGTACCTGGACGGCTGGCAGCGATCGCGGGCCGAATTCGCCAACTACAAGAAGCGCGTCGACCGGGAGACCGAAGATGCCCGAGCCCGGATCACCGCCGAGATCACGACGCGTTACCTGCCCATCCTCGATGATCTGCAGCGGGCGCTGAAGGACAAACCGCTCGAGGGCGATGGCGCCCACTGGGCCGAGGGCATTGAACTGATCTACCGCAAGCTCGGCGCACTGCTCGAGGTGGAAGGCATCGAGCTGATCCCGGCCAGCGGCGAGCGCTTCGACCCATTGGTGCATGAAGCCCTCACTCTGGAGGACAGCGAGCAGCACAACGAAGGCATGGTGATCGAAGTCATTCAACAGGGCTACCGGCTCGGCGACCGCATCCTGAGACCTGCCCTGGTCCGCGTGGCCAAATAGGAGGCAGTCATGGGCAAGATCATTGGCATCGACCTGGGCACAACGAATTCGGTTGTCGCCATCATGGAGGGGGGCGAGCCGACGGTGATCTCGTCCTCCGAGGGCGGGCGCCTGGTCCCGTCGGTCGTGGCCGTCAACCCGAAGACCGGCGAGCGCATGGTCGGGCAGGTCGCCCGCCGACAGGCAATCGTCAACCCGGAGAACACCGTCTTCTCGATCAAGCGCTTCATGGGCCGCAAGTATTCCGACCCCGAGGTGCAGCGGGCGCTGGAGACCGTGCCCTACCGGGTGAGCGCCGCGCCGAACGGCGATGTGCGCGTCCAAATGGGCGGCAAAGAGTATTCAGCGCCTGAGGTCTCGGCGATGATCCTCGCCAAGCTCAAGGCCGACGCCGAGGCCCACACCGGTGAGTCGATCACCCAGGCGGTGATCACCGTCCCGGCATACTTCAATGACTCCCAGCGCAATGCCACCAAGGATGCCGGCAAGATCGCCGGCTTGGAAGTTCTGCGCATCATCAACGAACCCACAGCTTCCTCGCTGGCTTACGGCATGGACCGGAAGGCAGAGCAGACAATCGCCGTCTACGATCTGGGCGGGGGGACGTTCGATATTTCCATTCTCGATGTCGGTGAGGGCGTGTTCGAGGTCAAGGCCACCAACGGCGACACCTTCCTGGGCGGCGATGATTTTGACCAGCGCATCATCGATTGGATCGCCTCCGAGTTCCAGCGCGAGCAGGGAATCAACTTGCGCGCCGACCGCCAGGGGCTGCAGCGTCTGAAGGAGGCCGCCGAGAAGGCCAAGATCGAGCTCTCAACCGTCCTGCAGACCGAGATCAACCTGCCCTTCATCACCGCCGATGCCGGGGGGCCGAAGCATTTGAACATCCCTCTGACCCGGTCCAAGCTCGAGCAGCTAACCGAGGACCTGGTGGAACGTTCGATCGCCCCCTGCCGACAGGCGCTGCAGGATTCCGGGTTGAAGGCCAGCGACATCGACGAGGTCGTCCTGGTCGGCGGCATGACCCGCATGCCGGCTGTGCAGGCGGCCGTGCGCAACATCTTCGGCCGCGACCCGCATAAGGGGGTCAACCCGGATGAGGTCGTGGCGATCGGCGCCGCCATCCAGGCGGGCGTGCTCGGTGGAGAGGTCAAGGACATCCTCTTGCTGGACGTCACCCCGCTGACGCTGTCCATCGAGACCCTGGGCGGAGTGGCCACCGGCCTGATCGAACGCAACACCACGATCCCGACCCGCAAGAGCCAGGTGTTCTCGACCGCCACCGACAGTCAACGCGAAGTCGAAATCCACGTCGTCCAAGGCGAGCGGCCGATGGCGGCCGACAACAAGTCGCTGGGAAAATTCACCTTGGACGGCATCCCGCCCGCCCCGCGCGGGGTGCCCCAGGTCGAGGTCACCTTCGACCTCGACGCCGATGGCATCCTCAAGGTCAGCGCCACCGACAAGGCCACAGGGCGCAGCCAGCACATCACGATCACGGCCTCCTCGGGACTCTCTGAGGGTGAGGTCGAGAAGATGCGCCGCGATGCCGAGGCGCACGCCGAGGATGACCGCAAACGACGCGCCCTGGTGGAAGCCCGTAACTCTGCTGACAACGCCATGTATGCCGCCGAGAAGGCATTGCGTGAGGGCGGCGACAAGGTGCCCGCCGAGGTGCGATCCCGCGTCCAGACCAAGATCCAGGCCACCCGTTCCGCCATGGACTCCAACACCCTTGAAGCCATCCAGCAGTCTAGCGGCGAGCTGCTGCAAGCGATGCAGGAGATCGGGACCGCCGCCTATCAGGGCGCTGGAGACAACATCGGCGCCGGCAGCCCAGGCAGCCCCGCCGGCACAGGCCCCAAGCCACCCGGCGGGGACCCCACGGTGATCGATGGCGAGTTCAAGGAAGGCTAGCACGCCGCCGCGCCCAAATGGCGCGGCGCGTTGCTGAGCGGCGATGGCCGACAAGCGCGACTACTACGAGGTGCTCGAACTCGCCCGGCAGGCGTCCGCCGACGACATCCGACGCGCCTACCGCCGCCTGGCCAAGCAGTACCACCCGGATGTCAACCGGACGGCCGGCGCCGAGGAGCGCTTCAAGGAAATCAACGAAGCCTATGCCGTGCTCTCCGACCAGGAGCGGCGCACAGCGTATGACCGCTACGGCCATGCCGGCGTCAAGGGGCTGCCCACCGATTTCGGGTTCGGGATTGCCGACATCTTCGAGGAGTTCTTTGGCTTTGGCATAGGCGGCAGCCGAGCCCGGCGCAGTGCCCCACGGCGCGGCCCCGACCTGCGCCTGGACGTGACCATCGGCTTCGAACAGGCTGTGTTTGGCGTCGAGCGCGAGATCAACTTCAGCCGCCACGAAGCCTGCGATGCGTGCGGCGGCAGCCGGGCAGAACCCGGAACCACACCGATCCGTTGCGCCACCTGCAACGGCTCGGGCGAAGTCCGCCAGGTCCGGCAGACTTTCCTGGGGTCGATGGTCAATATCACGACCTGCCCGCAGTGTCGCGGTGAGGGCGAGACGATTGCAACCGTCTGCCGAGCTTGCGGCGGCGCCGGCTACCTGAAGAAGGATGTCAGGCGGGTGGTGCCGATTCCTGCCGGGGTCGACGACGGCACCCAGGTGCGCCTGACCGGCGAGGGCGAACCCGGGACGCTCGGCGGGCCGCCCGGCGATCTGTACATCGTCATCCACGCCCAGGCCCACCGGTACTTCCGGCGCCGCGGTGACGATATCCTGATCGACCTGAGCGTCAACGTGGCCCAGGCCGCATTGGGATTCGTCGTCCAGATCCCGACTGTTGACGGTGACGAAAAACTCGTCATCCCGGCCGGCACCCAGTCTGGCACCGTCCTGCGCCTGAAGGCCAAGGGCGTGCCCCGATTGCGGCGGAACGGACGCGGCGACCAGCTGGTCCTGGTAGAGGTCGGGATCCCCCAGAAGCTGAGCGCCGAGCAGCGACGGCTGTTCACCGAGCTGGCGGACGCTCTCGGCACTGAAGCCAAACCGATAGAGAAGAGCTTCCTGGACGGCTTGAAGGATTTCCTCGGGGGCTAGCCGGTGGCCTGGCTGCGCATCTCGCTGGACACGAGCGGCGAGTTGGCCGAAGCAGTTGCCGACATCCTCGCCCGCCACGCTCCCGGCGGCGTCGCCGTCGAGGCGCCCCAGCCCGGGCAGCCTGACCTACCCAGCTGGTCCCAGGTCCAGGTCACGGCCTTTCTGCCAATCGATGAACACACCGCTATCCGGCGCAAGGCCGTCGAGGAAGGATTATGGCACCTGGCGCAGATCGCCCCCGTGCCCGAGGCCCAGTTCACGTTGGTCGAGGCGCAGGACTGGGCCGAAACTTGGAGGCAGCACTACCGTCCGATCCCCATCGGCCAACGGCTGCTTATCATCCCATCCTGGATCGAGGCCCCCCCTTCGTCGCGCCTGGCGCTTGTGCTCGACCCCGGGATGGCTTTTGGCACGGGGACCCACCCCAGCACGCAAATGTGCCTTTTGGCCTTGGAGAAACACCTGCGCCCTGGCTCTCGGGTGATCGACCTGGGCTGCGGCTCAGGCATCCTGGCCGTGGCCGCTGCCCGTCTGGGGGCGGCCCACGTGCACGCTCTCGACATCGACCCGTTGGCGGTTGAAGCCACCCGCGAGAACTGCCAGCGCAACGGCCTCGCCGACGTGGTCGACACCGAACAGGGGTCTCTGTCCGAGCTTACGGCCCCCCGCACGCCGCCGCTCCCGCTGGCGGATCTACTGCTGGCGAACATCCTGGCGCCGGTACTGGTGGAGCTGCTCGCTGCGGGCTTGGCCCAGCAGGTCATCCCAGGGGGAATCGTCATCCTGTCCGGAATCCTGGACGAGCAGCTGCCTGAGGTGCTGAACCAAGCCGAGGCGGTCGGGCTGCGCCCAGTCGAGGTGCTGCAGGCCCAGGACTGGCGGACGCCGGTGCTGGAGAAGCCAACCGCTCCCAGCTGAGTTGCTGGGAGCGGGGATCAAACCTTCGAAGGCGTTGTTAGCGGCTAGGTGGTCGTCTCGGCGGGTTCTGTGCCGCGCTGGCGGTAGCGGTACGTGATCCGTCCGCGGGTTAGATCGTAGGGGGACAGCTCTACCCGCACTCGGTCACCCAGCAGGATCCGGATGTAGTATCTCCGCATCTTGCCCGAGAGGTACGCCAGGACCGTGTGGCCGTTGTCCAGCTCGACCCGGAATTGGGTTGAAGGCAAGGCCTCGGTGATCCGACCGTCAACTTCGATCTTGTCCGATTGCTTGGTCATGCGCACCTCGGGCGGCATCGCTGCGTCCGCTGCCGTTCACGCTCCCGGCTCGATCTCAACGACAGCCGGTCTATGCCTCGTGCCGACGCATCGAAGCTTTGTACTCCCGTCGCTTCAACCGGCGGATGGCCTTCTTGCGCTGAATTCGGCGCAGCTCGCTCTTGGAGATGAACCAGCGCTTTCTACGGACCGAACTCAGGATGCCGCTCTTGGCAACCTTCTTGCGAAAGCGCTTAAGCAGCATGTCCTGGGACTCGTTTGGTCTCAACACAACCGTCATACCATCTCACCTCCCTTCGGTTGAGGACTCGGCCCAGCCGGCCGGCTCCATCTCTCCGACCAGCGCCAGCTCCAGGTGTTCGGCTGCCGCGTCGAAGGAAACTACACTCGCCCTGACCGTGGTGCCCACCGTCAGCATCCGCACGGCCTCGGAGAGCTGAAGCTTGCCCTCCACGCCATGCTCGGTGTGAACATGCACCGAAGTGCCGGAGGAGCGGACCACTTCACCGACCACGGAACCGCCGACTTGCAGCGTCGAGGCCGCTTGCGACCATGGATTCGGCTGCAGCCGCTTCAGGCTCAAACCGATCCGGTTCGCCTGCGGGTCGACTCGCACCACAAGCGTTTCGACCTCTTGGCCGACCTGCAAGATCTCGCCCGGGTCTTCCACCCGCCGCCAGGCCAATTCAGAGATGTGGATCAGACCGTCGGCCCCGCCGATGTCGACGAAAGCCCCAAACTCGCGCAGGCTGGTCACCACCCCTTTGCGGGTTTCGCCTTCGCGCAGGCTTGCCAGGACCTCGGCCTTGCGCTGCTGGCGCCACTGGCGGATCGCTTTGCGCTCGGACAACACCAGCCGCTGCCGCTGGGGATCGAGCTCAATGACCTTGAAGGGCCGGGGCTGACCCACTAAACGGCGCAGCTGCTCCATCCGGGCGTCCTCATCCAGGCCTCGGGGCAGGTCGGCCAGATGCGAGGCCGGGGCAAAACCGCGGATCCGTCCGAAAGGCACAACCAGGCCGCCGCGATTGGCGGCGCAGGGGACGCCCTCGAACACGGATTCGCTGTCCATCAGCTTCTGGGCCGCCTGCCAGTCATCGCTCTCACGCGCCAGCGCCAGAGAGACGATCAAATTTCCCTCCGGGTCAACCGGATTGACCACCAGCACCTTGACCCGACTTCCGATCTCGAGGGCAAGCTCCGTCGGGGGCAGGTTGTTAATGTCCTGATAGGGGACAACCCCGTCCCATTTCAGACCCAGATCAAGTACCAGTCCGTGCTGGCCTTTGCCGATGACGACGCCATCCAGCACGTCCCCCCGGCGGGGCATGCTCATGTCTTCCGAGTGAGCAAGCAGGTACTCCATACTGTCAGAAGCATCGGCCATCCAGCGGTCCCCCCGGACAAACAAAAAGGCCCGGTCACGTGCGGTCTCAGGATGACCAGGCCATTTGGAGCGGCAAGATACCCAACTCAGCGAGCCTTCAACTACATCAGAGGCTCTCCTCTAACCGTCCAGCACGCCGGAAAAGGGCCTTCCTTCAATCGCTTGACCATTATACCCATCGGAATCAGGCTTGTCAAACCGAGCCGGAAACCGGCAGTCCTAGGGCATCTGGGGCTCATCCAACAGCACCCGATCCCTTCCACGCCGGCTCTCCCATGGATACACGATATGGGCATCCGTGATGGCGGCGTAGTAGTCGGGCTGCGTCTGGGAGAAAAGCGAGCGGTACGGGTTGAAATGCAGGACGCAACAGAAGGGATTCCCCCCGGCCGAGGCGACCCGGCTCTTGACGGCAGTGATCGTGCGCCCGGAGCCCCAGACATCATCGACCACCAGCACACGGCGGCCGGCCAGCTGCTCATCGCTCGGGAACTGGATGAACTTGGGCCAGGCCAGCAGCTTGCTTCGCTCCCGCTCGGCCTCGAACGGGAAATCGACCGAAGCGATCAGCAGGTCCTGGATCCCCAAAGCCTCGGCAAGGATGCCTCCTGGCACGAGCCCTCCCCGGCTGATCATCACCATGGCCTCGAAGTCGGTGCGGAACTGGGGGGTCAGGTGATCGATCAGGCTGTCGACTTCTTGCCAGCTGAGTAGTTCGCGCCGAGTGGACATGCACCACCGCCTTAGGACAGGATCGCTGGCGATGATAGCACCTCGCCCTCCGAACTTCAATCGCCAAGAGGTTGGAAAGCCGCCACGGGCAGGACAATCAGGGCCGTCGGCGTGCCGGACACCCGGGTCAGCACGACAGTCAGAGATCGATCCCCGCTCAGCCGCAGCCGGCGGGAGAGGGCCTCGGTGTCAACTGGCGAGCCTCGCTTCATCAATACCACTTCCCCGGCGCCCAGCGCCTTCAGGGCGGCCTGGAGTCGCTTGCGGCTGAAGGGCATGTGGTCGATGACCTGAAAAGCCCGAGCGAATGGGGTGGGCTGCAGGCTGGAACAGGTGAGATAGGCGAGGGTCGGATCGAGCTGGGCAGCGCCCAGGCGCTCAGCCAGGTTGCCTACCAGGCCAGCACGCATCACCGCCGGGTCGGGTTCATACAGGTACGCTTGAGGGGGAGAGACCCGCCCAAGCCGAAGCGGCGGTTCTGCCAGGGTGTGCCCGCCCGGGAGCACCGTCGCCCGCACGGGGCTCGTCTTGAGCGCTCCGAACCACAGGGTGGCCTCTTTTAGGTCTCCTTCCAGGGAGACGAACTCGACCTCGCACTCATAGCCTGCCAGTTCGTCCCGGTCGATTGCCGGGCTGACTTTGACCCCTAGGCCGGCCAGGTGGTCGACCCAGATGCGCAGGGTCGAGAGAGGAGGCAGGTACCGCTCAGGCTGGCGGATCCGCCTGGTCGCTTCCCGTCGGGCGGGGTCGAAGAACGCCGCGTCTCCGACGCCGAAGCGCCACGGCAGGCAGGTGACGTCACCCACCACGGGGCGAATCCAGCCATCCCTACCGACCGCCCGGGCATTGGCCTCAAGAAGGGCGACAGACAACAGGTCGTGGTCGACGGCGAACACCGAGCGATGCTCGGCCAGCGCCAGCGCATCCCCACCGATCCCGCAGCACAGGTCGAAGACCCGCTCCACAGCTTGGTAGCGCCTGGCGCGATGTTCGGCGACGGCTCCCGGGGTGGCTTGCTCGAGTCCCTGTCGGGTGAAGTACATCCGTTCGGCGTGCTTGAACTTGGCGGCCGCCCGCTGGCGCAGCATCGCCTGTTCCAGCGCCAGCCGCCCCAGCCGTTCCGGGTAGACCCTCGAAAGCTTCTGCGACAGAAGGAGGAAGGTGATGGGCGTCGGCCGAAGCCGCATGGCCTCGGCCTGACAGGCCAGACCTTCGTCCGTTCGCAGCGCTGCGAGGGAGGCAAGCTCGAGCATCGGGGCCAAGTGGAGGTTGCGAGGCGGGCGCGCTAAGGCGGCGGCAGCCCAGGGCCGTCGGGCGTTCGACCGGCCCGGAGGCTCGGCCGGGGCGGATGCCAGAACCCTCCCGGCCCATGCCGCTGGGGGATCAGGCCAGGCTGCGAACTAGTTCGAGGAACTCCACCCATTCCTCATCGAAGAAGTGCAGGGTCACACTCCCAAGTTCGACATGATAGGTCAGCTCGTCGTCGGGCTCAGTGGCCTTCCAGGCAATGTAGTTGCTGGTCTCCGCCAGGGTCTCGGTTTCAATATTGTCGCTCATGTGTGCCTCCGTCTGAGAATGATGTCGGCTGCGGGTGTCGGCCCGCGGTGTCGGACTCGCTCATCGCCAGCAGTACCTCGCGCAGAGCCGCCAAGCTCGCTCCAGCATGGGCGCTCGAGTCCAGCTCCGGCAGCCGGGAGTGCCGTTGATAGGCATTGGGCTCGAAGCCGGGTAGGTCAACCAGTTCCTGAGCGGCCCGAAGGACCGCCGTTCGGTGCTCGGCCGTCCAGGTCCACGCCTGCCCGGTCCAGTGGAAGCGGTAGGAGCCAGAGGGGTCGCCCGTCTCGTCTTGGGGTGGGCGCCGAAGGCCCCGGCGGATCGCTTCGCGCAGCGAAGTCACGGACGCCTAGAGGCCGGGCTTCGGGCTGCGCCGCCACGGCAGACGGGGCAAGGATGGACGCGGCCCACCGAAGACGTCGATCGGCGGATCCCAGGGCGGCAGGTCGAACAGCTTGCGCAGGGCGTACCGCCCCAGCAGGATGAACGTCGCCATCGTCGGCGCGGAGAGCAGCAGCCCGACCACACCCAGTAGGCTTGCCCCGAGGATGGCCCCGATCAGGATCACTGCCGGGTGTAGGTTGAGTGAGCCGCCCATGATGCGCGGCAGCAAGAAATAGTCAATCGCCTGATTGAGGACGGTCAGGCCCAGGATCACCACGGCTGCGTGGCCCAGCGGTGTCAGCCCCAGCAGGTGATCGGTCTGCAGCAAGGCGACCAGCCCGGCCGTCACCCCAACCGAGATCGGACCGATGATCGGGACCAGTTTCGCCAAACCCATCAACAAGCCGAGAGCGACGGGATACCGAACCCCTAGCAGGCTCATCAGGAGGGTGGTCAGCCCACCGGTGACGAGAACGATCAGGAATTGCCCCCGCAAGAAGGCGTGCCAAATCTTCCCCAAGGCCTGCTGGATCCGGCGGACATCGGACTCATAACGCGGGATGGTGAACCCCGACCAGCGCTTCTGGAGTCGGGCTGAGTCCAGTACGAGGAAGTAGGCGATCGCCAGGACGAAAATGACGTGCGCCAACCCCTCGAAGAGCCGCGCCGCGGCGAAGGTCAGCAGCCCGCTCACCTGGGTCAACGCCGGCCGAATGATCGCCAGGGCCTGCTGAGCCAGCGTCGCCAGGTCGAAGGTGATCAAGTCGGCTTGCCAGGGACCGATGACGATCACCACGTTCTCGAGCCCGGCCAGGCGTTCAGGGAGACCGAGGAGGAGGGTTTGCAGCGTCAGCAGCAACGCCTGCAGCTGTTGCAGCGCTGCCAGGCCGACGGCAGTCGCCAGCGTCAGCAGGATCAGGGCCATGAAGAGGAAGGTGACATTGGTGGCAGCCATGCGGCCCAGCCGCGCCCGCCGGTGGAGAAAGCTCACCAGCGGGATCAGCAGGTACGAGATCAGCCCGGCCAGGATGATCAGCGGCAGAATGACTCGAAAGCGGATCAGCAGGGCCGCGGCCAGCACCACCCCCAGGAACGCCACCATCATCTTGGTAGCTGTCGACCAACGAGGGGAACGGGCGGCCTCGCCGTCAGTCATCCGGCCTGCCCCTCTTTCGCCCGGCGCACTCGCCTGCGCAGCCTTGCCAGCAGGCGCTTGGGGCGGACCTTTGGCTCGACCGGCGATCCGGGCCAGGAATCGATGCCCACCGTCTTGTAGTACACGTAGCCGCCCCACAGGCGGAGTGTAGCCAGCGCAGGAGCAGCCACCAGCACACCCACAATCCCGGCCACACTCGCACCTGCAATCACCGCCACCAAGACCAGGATCGGATGCAGCCGCAGCGATACCCCGATGAACCGCGGCACCAGCACATTGTTCTCAACCAACTGGATGACCACCATCACACCCAGCACCAAAAGGGCGAAAGGCAGCGGCGCCAGCCCAAGCCAACTACCTCCCTGGAAGAAGGCGACGATCACCGCCAGGGCCGCCGAGATGGCCGGCCCGAACACGGGCACGAACTCCAGGATTCCGGCGATCACTCCCAGGCCGAGCGAGAAACGCACGCCGAGGAAGGAGAGGACCACTGCGACGAAGAACCCGACGAACAGCGCCAGGCCCAATTGTCCGCGCAGAAAGGCGCGCCAGATCAATTCCGTCTCGCGCGTCAGCCGTTCGGCATCGGGCCGAAACGGAACGGGCATCAGGCCGATCAGCATGCGATCGACCATCCCATAGTCCAACAACAGGTAGAAGCCGAGAACGAACACGATGAAGACGTTGCCGATGGCCGAGGCGGCCGCCGCGATCGACGCCCCTAGGGCCTGCCCGGTCTGCGACAGGATTGGCTGCAGGGTTGAGGTCAGCGGATTGATGAAGGACTCAAGCGTCTCTCGGGAGAGGATAAATCCGAAGGGCCCGAGGTTGACGATCAGCCCTTCCGCCTGATCGACGAGTTGCGGGATGCGGTCCGGCAGGGTCTGCAGGTCCTCGACCAGCCCGAGCAGCTGCTGCGAAAGGGCCAGGCCGAGGGCGGCGGCCAGACCGCCGATCAGGGCCAGGATGGCCAGATAGACGACGCTGGAGGCCAACCAGCGGGGGAAGCGCAGGTGTACTTGCAGACGGCTCACCAGCGGGTGCAGGACGTAGGCCAACACCACTGCGGCCATCAAGACCACCAGCGCCGAGCGCAGGGCGTACCCCAGCAGCGCCGCGGCCAGAATCAGCACGACGGCGGCCGCCAGTCGGGTGGACGGCTGCCAGGCTGGCGAGCCCGATCCCGGCATCCGGTCCATGGTCACTGCACCCTGTTCTGAGCCTTGGCTTCGGTCACGACGGCACCTGCGCCGAGCCCGGTCTCCGAGCGTTGGTCTCCCGCCTCACGGGAAGCGGTCAGCGTCGGGACGGGCCTGAGCCGCCTCGGCCCGATCGTCCCGAGCCGGTCGGCCTCCCGCTCGGTCGCCCCGATCCGCTCCCACCCCCATCCGGTGTGCGACGGGGCGTGCGGCGGTCGCGTTCGAGGGCCTCTTCCGGCGTCCATCCTTCCAGCACCGCTTGGCGCGACAGGCGGATCTTGCCCTCGGGATCGATCGAGGTAACCATGACCGTGAGCTCTTCACCCAAGCGCGCCACATCCTCGACCTTCTCGACCCGCTCGCTGTCCAGCTGCGAGATGTGCACCATGCCATCGATGTTCGGTAGGATCTCGATGAACGCTCCGAAGTCGGTCGTGCGCACCACCTTGCCGGTGTAGATCCTTCCAACGATCGGCACCTCGGTGAGGCTCTCGATCAGCTCCCTGGCTCGGTTGGATTTCTCGGCGTCGGCAGCGGCGATGAACACCGAACCATCATCCTCGATGTCGATCTTGACCCCGGTTTGCTCCTGGATGCTCCTGATCATCTTGCCGCCGGGACCGATGACGGCGCCAATCTTGTCGGGATCGATCTTGATGATGGTCAGACGCGGCACGAACGGCTTGAGCTCCGGCCGTGGCGCCGGCATCACCTGCTCGATGACGTCCAGGATGGTGAGCCGGGCTTCCCTGGCCTGCTCCAGGGCGGCGGACATGATCTCGGCCGTGATCCCCTTGATCTTGATGTCCATCTGGAGGGCGGTGATTCCCTGCCGCGTTCCGGCGACCTTGAAATCCATGTCGCCGAAGTGATCCTCGGCGCCCTGGATGTCCGTCAGAACGGCATAGCGCTCGTCGTCTTTGATCAAGCCCATGGCGATCCCGGCTACAGGCGCCCGAATCGGAACGCCCGTGTCCAGCAGGGCCAGCGTCGACCCACAAACCGAGGCCATGGAGGTTGACCCGTTGGAGGACAGGACCTCTGAGACCAGACGCACGGTGTAAGGGAACTCTTCCAGCGGTGGCAGCACCGGAACCAAGGCCCGTTCGGCCAGGGCGCCGTGACCGGTATCGCGCCGCGAGGTGCCCCGCAAGGGCCGGACCTCCCCGGTGGAGAACGGCGGAAAGTTGTAGTGATGCATGTAGCGTTTCTCGTCGATCGGCGACAGGCCATCCAGTTCTTGCCGTTCGCGCGGCGTGCCCAGCGTCGCCATGGTCAACACCTGGGTCTCACCCCGGGTGAACAGCCCTGAGCCGTGGGCGCGCGGGCTGAGGTCGACTTCGGCGCTGAGCGGCCGAATGTCCTTGAAGCCTCGGCCGTCCGGACGCTTGCCATCCACAAGGATGCGGCGCCGGACTTCCTTCTTGTACAGCTGGTCGATCGCCTGATCGACCGGGCCGGAGTCCAGCCCGCCTTCCTGGCAGAGCGTGGCCGTGGCTTCGATCTTCAGGCCGAGGAACGCCTCGGTCTGCTCGCCGCGGGTCAGCGGCTGCTCGACCATTCGGCGCAGCCGATCCCCCACCCACTTCTCGACTTTGCCCACGACCTGCTCGTCGAGCTGGAAGGAGGGGTAGCTGGACTTCTCTTTGCCGACAGCAGCCCGCATCTCTTCCTGCAGGTCGATCAGCGGCTGCATCTGGCGGTGGCCGAAAGCCAGCGCCTCGACCACTGTCTGCTCGGATACCTCGTTGGCGCCGCATTCGACCATTAGGATGGCGTCGCGCGTTCCGGCCAGCCGCAGATCGAGGGGAGAGACCTCCAGCTGCTGGTAGGAGGGGTTGATGACGAAGGCCCCGTCCACCATCCCGACGCGCACCCCGCCGACCGGACCCAGGAAAGGCACGTCGGAAATGGTCAGGGCCGCCGAGGCCCCGACGATGGCCAGCACGTCCACCGGGGTTTCTCCGTCGGACGACAGGGTGTACAGCAGGATCTGCACGTCATTGTGCATATCCTTGGGGAAGAGCGGACGGATCGGACGGTCGACGAGACGATCAATCAGGATCGAAGCTTCGGACGGGCGCCCCTCGCGTCGAAAGAACGACCCCGGGATCCTCCCGCCGGCGTACAGCCTTTCTTCATAGTCGACCGTGAGCGGGAAGAAGTCGATGCCCTCGCGCGGGGTCATCGACAGGGTGGCCGCGGCCAGGAGCAGGGTGTCGTTCAGGCGGACGGTAACCGCCCCCCCGGCCTGTGCGGCCAGCTTGCCAGTCTCAAATGTCAGGGTCTTGCCGTCGATCGTCGTGTGGAACGTTCTTGCGGTTGACATGAATTGCCCCTTTCTCGCCGGGGAGGGGGCGAGTCAGGGACTGGAGTGCGGCCGTCAGCCGATGACCGGGCACCGTCACACAGACCGTGCTGGTCACCTGATGAACGCGCTCCAATTCCCGACCCGTCGCTCCCTCCAGGACGGATGCTCGGATTCTATAGGATAGCCACGCGCAATGCCACCGGCTGTTCTGCCGGCTGCGCTGCGGATCCAAGGAACGGACGGCCCGCTGGGTGTGGTGATGGCGCGGAAGGCGTCTACTTGCGGCGGATGGCCAGCCGATCGGTCAATCCGAGGTAGCCGGATGGGTTGGTCTTCTTCAGGTAAGCCAGATGGCGTTGGCGCTGGCCGACCAGTTTCAGCAGCCCGCGGCGAGACGACTCGTCATGCTTGTGGGCCCGCAGGTGCTCGGTCAGCGTGCCAATGCGCTGGGTCAGCAGCGCGATCTGAACCTCGGGCGAGCCGGTGTCAGCGCCGTGCCGGTGGTACTCCCCGATCAGCCGGGTCTTGTCTTCCTTGGTGATGGTCATGACGTCTGCTCCTCATGCAGGTCACCCAGCCCCCAGTTGCTGATGCCAACCAGGAACCGGTCTAGTCAGTATGGTCGGCATTATAACAGGTGCCCACTACCCCTTCAAGGCAAGCCGCAGCCTGACCTGCAGGTCCGAGGGAAAGCGGTCAAGCAGTTCGCGCAGGTCACGTTCGCTACCAGGCGCGCTGCGGCTGTGCTCATGCATCAGGTAGGCGGCGACTTCGGCCGGGGTGGCAGCGGCGAGGGCTCGGAGTAGGTCGAGACGGGCTTGCTGCGCAGCCGGCGCACGGAGGCTGGGCAAACGATAGAGCAGGTCGATCATGGGAGCAAGGCGCTCAGGCTCTGCTGGCTCAACGGCTGCCCGCAGCGCAATGAAGGCAAAGGTCCGCCGCGCCGGCTCCTTGCCGCGGATCCAGTCTTCAGTCAGGGCCAGGAAGGCCTCGGGGTCGGCGCAGCGCCAGCCTCGCCAAGCCGTGGCTGCCAGGAGCTCCTGCAAGCGATCATCCAATCCGGGGCGCAACCGATCCTCGACCCAAGCCGCTGCCCGGGGATCGGCCTGCGGCTCGACGACTGCCGCCGCCAGGAGGTAGGTCTCGTGATGGCCGGCCGCCCACAACCGGTCAGCGACCTCCCAGGCCTGCGCCGGACGGTCCGCCGCCTCCCGTCCCAACGCAGAGCGCAGGCTGTTGACGACCGGGGCCGGAGCGGAGAAGGTGCGCTGCGGCGCCCGCATGGCAGCGTAAGCGCCCGGGCGGGAGGTGCGATCAGCGTAGAAGTCGAGCAAGGAGAGGACCCCCTCGACCAGCTCGGCCGGCCGGTCGAACTCCAGCAGCAGCGTCTGGGTCTCCCGCCTCAGGCGGGCGGGGTCAACGGCCGGCATCAGGCGCCACTCCGCTCCAGCCGCCGCCGGCAATCGAGGCTGGGTTCCAATCCACGATCCGTCAGGAACCGAGCTTGCACCTAGTAGGCTCGGGCGAACAGCGCTCGCTCGCTCGCCGGTTCACCGCAGCGAATGCACACCCCGGCACCAGTCGGCTGATCGAGCGGGATACTGCGGGTGGTTGCCTTGGTGTCTTGCTTGATCGAGGCTTCGCAGTCCGGCCGACCGCACCACCAGGCATC
>JALHUE010000220.1 GCA_022866145.1 Anaerolineales bacterium
GGCCGGGGCGTCCGGCAACTACGGGTAGAACATCTTCAATTCGGCCGAGGGCAGGGTGATGAAACCCTCGGCGCGATCCCCGACCTGCGACACTCGTTCCGGCTTGATCCCCACCAGGTAGGCGCTGAACGCCGCCGCCAGTGCGTCCAGGCGATCGTGATCGTAGAGGCCATCTAGCGGGAGGTTGCCGCTCAATAGATGGTGGCGGGTGATCTCTTCCAGAGCCTTCATCGGGTTGGGGATATCCAGCCCTTCCAGGAACAGCACCAGCTGACGCTGCAGCCGTCCCTCAATGGTATTTTTCAGGAAAGGGCGCCGACCGAGCAGGACAGCAAAACAGGCGTGGGGATGGACCTCGATCACCGCCTTGCTCGGGAGTTCTTCGCCGGCGACAAAGTGCCGGTACCCCAGTCGTCCGAGCTTCTTGTACAGGTCAAACCCATTCCGCATCCAGCGCGGCGAGTCCGCTTCCCGGGAGGGGGTGTTATACAGCCGGATGTTGCGCCGGCGCAGCTCGTATTCGCACACCTTCCACTGGCCCCAGGTCTTGCTCCCCGGTCGAAGGTTGTAGCGACGGCGGACTTCGGGGTCGAGCATCACTCCCTTGTTCGGCGACTGGGGGGCATCGATGGCGATCACAGCCGAATCGAAGCCTCCGACGAAGGCCACCACTTCCTGCAGGCCACCCTCACCGGCCGCCGCCAACTTGAGATCCCGGTCGAGGACGGTGTAGTGGATCGGTCGTGTCCCAGCCGTCGGATCGATGCCTACGTAGAGTGTCTGGTCAAACAGCATGATCGTCTCCCCCGCTCCCGCTTGCCGGACGGCTGCGGCTGGTTGCCATCTGCGCCGCGAAAACCTCCCAGGCAAGGCGGTCCGTGTGGTACGGCGCCTGCCAGGGGCGCTGCTCGGCGGCGCGGAGCGCGGCCTGTACGGATTGGCCGCTGCAGATCCGGTAGGCGACATAGGCCCAGCGTACACGATGGCGTCCCAGGCTGCTGTGCAGCAGTACCCTCTCCTCGGAGGCAACCCACTGCTGGACAAACCGGCCGGCTTGCAGCCGCAGGTCGACATCGGCTTGAGCCTCATCCGAAACGTCCAACCACAGGAAGGCCCGCGGTTCCGGTCCGAGGAAGGCCTCCGGAGCCTTCGGCCGCAGGTGAAGGACGACCCGGATCCCGGTTTGCCCGGCGAACGTTGCCCACGTGGCTGGCACGTGCGAGCCCCCTGCGGCGTACACGCCGTCCTCAACCCAGGTCATCAGTGATTCTCGTCACGTCAGCCGAGTATACATCCCCGTTTGGTCGGCGGCGAACCCCGGGCTATACTACGCTCGCACCGCGGGCTCCGCGCTGGACCAGACTGCGAGCCTTCGGCGGACAGCGATGGCACCCAACCTCAGCAACTCAATTGCGGTTCGACGGATGATGATCCCCCGCATGTGACAGGCACCCGGAGGATGACCGGCCATGCCCGCCGGCGCCAGAGCCTAACCCCAAGAAGGAGGGTTTGTCCTATGCCCCCACGCAAGACCCCCGCCCGCAAATCCACCAGGAGCGTCGCCCCCAAGAAGGCGGCAGCCAAGCAAGCCCCCCCCAAGAAACCGGCCTTCAAGCTGACCTACGCTACGATGTTCGATCCGCCGGCGGAGCTTCACACCCGCTACGACGCCGCCCTGACCAAGCTCAAGGGCGAACTCGGGCGCGAGCACGCCATGATCATCGATGGCAAGGATGTTCGTGCCCCGGCCAAATTTGAAGATCGGTCTCCGATCAACACGGATTGGGTGTTGGGCATCTTCCAGAAGGGCACGCCCGATGACGCCCAGGCTGCCCTGTCGGCCGCCCGGCGAGCCTTCCCGAAGTGGTCGCATGTGCCCTACCAGGACCGTGCTCGCCTGCTGCGCAAGGCGGCCGACCTGATCGACAAACGGATCTATGAGTTCGGGGCGGTGATCTCCCTGGAGGTCGGCAAGAACCGCATGGAGGCCCTGGGGGACGCCGCCGAGACGGCCGACCTGATCCGCTACGCCTGCGACCAGATGCTGGCCAACAAGGGCTACGTCCGCCCGATGGGCAAGGATCCGCTCAAGGGCTACCGTTCCACCAACACTTCCGTCCTGCGCCCCTACGGTGTGTGGCTGGTCATCAGCCCGTTCAACTTCCCGTGTGCGCTGACCGGCGGTCCGTTGGGTTCTGCCTTGGTCACGGGCAACACGGTCGTGATGAAGCCGGCCACCGACACCCCGTGGACCGTGCGGCTGATCGCCGAATGCCTGCGCGACGCCGGCCTGCCGGATGGCGTCTTCAACTATGTCACCGGACCCGGCAGCACACTCGGCCAGGCGCTGATCTCCAGCCCCGAGGTGGACGGCATCACCTTCACCGGATCCCTTGAGATCGGTATGCACATCTTCCGCCAGTTCGCCAACGGCCGCTATGTGCGCCCGACCATTCTCGAGTTGGGCGGCAAGAATCCGGTGATTGTCTCGCGCAAGGCCGATCTCGAGCGGGCCGCCACCGGGATCATGCGCTCCGCCTTCGGCCTGCAGGGACAGAAGTGCTCAGCCGCCTCACGGGTCTTCATCGAGCGCCCGATGTATCAGCCGCTCGTGGAGCGCTTGGTGGCCATGGCCGAAAAGATTCAGGTCGGGGACTGCACCCAGCGCGACGTCTGGATGGGGCCGGTCGTGAACCAAGCCTCCTACCGCGACTTCCAGGCCTTCTGCGAAGAAGTCTCGCAGGGAGGCGGAAGGTTCCTGACCGGTGGCAAGGTGCTGCAGGATGGGGAGCACGCCAAGGGCTACTTCTGTACGCCGACTTTCGTCGCCGATCTGCCACTCGAGCACCATTTGTGGCAGCAGGAGATGTTCCTGCCAATCACCACGCTGGCCGCGGTCGACCATCTCGATCAGGCGATGTCGCTGGCCAAC
>JALHUE010000221.1 GCA_022866145.1 Anaerolineales bacterium
CAGCGTCTGATCCAGCTGGCACTGCGCCGCCGGGCATCATGTCCAGCAACTGGTCAATCGATCCCAAGCTGGGCACCTGGCTGAGCTAGGCCGTGAAGTCCTGCAGGGTGAATTCACCCCTATACATGCGTTCGGCCTGGACTCCGGCCTGATGGCGCGAGATCACAGCCTCGCGTTTTTCGATCGGCCCAAGAGCGTCGCCCATCCCCAGGCGAACGCAGGTGCGCAGTCACTTTCGCGGCGGTGGTCGTCTTCCCTTACCCCCGCAAACCCACCAGCAGGATCACCCGCGGCGGCTTGCCAGTCAGGCTGAGACGCCCGGGCTCACCCAGGGTCGGGACCAACGCCCGGTACAGGATCTTGACCCCTTGTTGGGAGGGGTTCAGCGCTCGAGCGACCTGCTCCCCCGGCGCCGGCTGTCTTACCCGATCGAGAAGGTCCTTCGTGACCTAGGAGTGGACGTCGGCTTCGAGCAGCGCCAGGCGGACTTGGCATAGACCCTGCTCGATGTCGGCGGGCTTGAGGCTCCCGCCTCGGGCCAGTCGGTAGAAAGCAGCCTGCGGGCGTTGGGTCAGGGCTTCAAACATCGGTCATCTCGCCACCAACTGCGCGCTGGCACTGGCGCGCAACCGTTCGGGCTGGGCCGGCGGCTTGACGCTGACCGGCCGAGCTCAAATAGGATCCCTCTTCCGGTCGGCGGGTCGGTCACGGCGAGGCCAGCCTGCGCACCGCCCTCACGACTCGGCCCCCAACCTGTTCGGCCGATTCGAGATCCGACTGCTCCAACACGACCGCGACGACTGGCGCCGAGTCGTCCCCAGCCCGCGCCAGGTACCAGGCCACCCGACCCTGGTCGGCCCCGGCAATGGCCACACCCGAGAAGGAGGGGCCAGCGTCTCCGGTTTGCGTCAGCGTCCGCGACATCAGGCGGGCAGTCTCCGGACTGAAGACGGGCTGCTGCTCCTGCTCGAATGGCCAAGCCAGCCAATTCCCGTGTGCGTCCGAGACTGCGTCCACGACCCGGACGGGGGGAAGCGGACCACCTACCGTCGCGGCCCAAGCGCGGGCCATGGCGATCGGGGTCAGGGTCAGCCAGCCCTGTCCGACGGACAAGGCTTCCGTCATCTCCATTGCCTCCGGCGTCCCGGGATCGCCCGACCTGTCTATCGGCGTCCCCTCGCCGGCGAGCGCCAGCCCGGCTGCCTCGACCGATTGCCCGCCCATCTGGCGGCCCAGCGCCGCCAGGGGGGCAGGGCACCCCGCCTGCAGCGCCTGGCCCAGGCTAGCCCCCAGAGCGGGCCGGGCACAAGTCAGCTCCAGGCCATTCAGGGAAAAAGGCGCCTCGATGTCGGACATGATCTGCCCCAGCCTAGCATCTCGGTGCTCGATGGCCCAGGCCACCATCCAGGGAGCGAAGGCGGTCCCGGGTTGGTACGACGACTGAACCGCTCGATTCAGGAGCGGCGCCCCCGGATTTGCGAGCATGCCCGCCCAATCGGCCTCCAGGGTCGAAGGGTTGAAGCTCGGGGACGAGGCCATGGCGAGGACGTCTCCGGTGGCCGGGTCCAGCACGACGATCGCTCCCTGCTGGCCCAGCAGGGCACTTGTAGCCTCGGTCTGCAGGGCAAGGTCCAACGTCAGGCGCACGTCGGCGCCCGGAGGAGGATAGCCGTAGAGCGCCTGGCTTTGCATCAGCTCCAGCAACCTTGCGCCCTCCTCACCCCTGAGCACGCCATCCATCGATTGCTCCATGCCCATCAAGCCATAGGAGGGCGAATCGAATCCGACCACATTGGCCGCAGCCGCAGCCGGATACTGGCGTGCGAAACCCCCGGGCAGTCCCTCCGAATCGGCGAGCACGACACCGTTCCGATCCAGGATCCGGCCCCGCTGCGAGTAGCGCTCTTCGACCGCTCGACGCAGGTTGTCGGTCCGGCGGAGGATGGCTGGAGCGCGGATGACCATCCAGTAGCCCGCGGCCATGGCCAGAACCAGGAAGGCAGCTTGGAAACCGAAGAACACGCGCTCGAACGTCCGCCGCGGATGCACGACCCCGGCGGCACCGTTGGACATGACCAGCAGAAGACCCAGTGAGAGGAAGCTGGACAGCAGGGACGTCCCCCCGTAGGAGACGTAGGGTAGCGTGATTCCGGTCAGGGGAAGCACCCGTAGCACTCCGGCCAGAATGAACATGGCCTGCAACCCGAGATTTACCGCCAGCCCGCCGGCAAGCATCTGGTGGAAGGGATCAGGCGAACCCGCTCCGATGCGCAGACCGCGCCCGACGAAGATGGCCATCAGGGCCAGCAACCCGACCGCTCCACCCAAACCCCACTCTTCGGCAATCGAGGCAAAGATGAAATCCGAATGGGCCACCGGGACAAAGCCCGGCGCCCCCAGACCGGGCCCGCTCCCGAGCACCCCACCGGAAGCCAGGGCGATCAAGGACTGCACGATCTGGTAGGAACCGCCCAGGGGGTCCTGCCAGGGGTTGACCCAGGCGGCCAGCCGCAACCCTACAACGCTCGAGGTGGCTGCCGCCGCTCCCGCCCCGACGGCTCCCAGCAGCAGGCTGACGAGGATCACTTCCCAACGTCCCGAAGCCAGGTACAACAACGCCGTCAGCAGGGCGAGCAGCATCATCCCGCTGCCCAGGTCTCGCTGCGCCAACACGAGCAGCGTCGACAATCCCCAGACGGCCAGGAGCGGCGCCAGGGTCGCCACGAGCGACGGGCGATCGCGGCGCCAGCCGAATTGGATGCGATCGGCGAGGTACGAGGCGAAAAAGACCACCAGGAGCAGGCGGAGCATCTCGGACGGCTGGAAGTACACCCCACAGCATCCCAGCCACAACCGAGGCGAACCGCCAGAGGGGTGTGTCCCAAAGACCAGGGTGAGTGCGGTCAGCAGCAGCCCCAGCCCCAGCCAGAGGTACCGGTACGACCGCAGCCAGCCCAGCCGGCGGGGCAGAAGCATCAGCCCCGACAAGGCGATCGTGGAGAGCCCGAGCCAGGCCAGCTGGCGGATGCCGAACCCTGGCGTCAGCCGCCATATGAGAAGCACCCCCCAGCCGGCCAGCAGCATCGCTACCGGATAGAGCACTGGGTCGCGCTGGCTCAGCCGGCGGCGCATCACCGCCCGGCTTGCGCCGACTGCCAGCAGCCAGACCGGCAGGACAGACCAATGGGCGAATCCGGCGGTGCCCGCCACAGAGCCACCAGGCCGGACAGCTGGAGCCAGCGTCAGTGCCAGGCAGGCAAGCCCGAGGAACACGAAGGCCAACCCAAGCAGGAGGGCCTCGACCCGGTCGGCGGGGCTGGCGGTCCTACGGGAAGTAGCGACCAACGATCGGTCTCAGCCGCGCCAGGGTCTCGGGGGGGATGGACTGGCGCCGGGTGATGAAGGCGTCGTGCAATGCATCGGAGCAGGCACAGGTCCACTCCCCTCCGAGGGACCGCCCGAGCTCCACCAGCGCCGCCTGTGCAAGGCGAGTGTTGGCGTTCAGGGTTTCAAGCACCATGCCGACACTGACCGGTGTCTCTTCCAGGTGCCAGACATCGTAGTCCGTGACGTGGGCCATCACGGCGTAGCACATCTCCGCCTCGCGAGCCAGGAAGGCTTCCGGCGCAGTGGTCATCCCGACGAGCGACATCCCCCAGGAGCGGAAGACATTCGATTCCGC
This sequence comes from Anaerolineales bacterium, assembly GCA_022866145.1. NCBI lineage: Bacteria > Bacillati > Chloroflexota > Anaerolineae > Anaerolineales > Anaerolineales bacterium. The sequence continues at coordinate 3,683 of JALHUE010000221.1, forward strand.
ACGGGTGGAGAACCGCGGACCTTCGATGGTGATGCTGGTTCCGCCGGCGTGGACGCGCGCCCCCGCCCGTGCCGCACTCTCGGCCAGTCGCAGGCTGAGATCAGGGCAGAACGGCGCAGGCGCACTGACATGCGCCACAAGCCCCTCCCCAAAGAAGGAGCGCTCACGCGTGTGAGTCCAGTCGAAGAGCTGGTCGGGGACCACGATGTCTCCGGGCGCGAAGTCGACGCGAAGGGACCCGCAGGCGCTGATCGACACCAAGCGGTCCACCCCCAGCATCTTGAAGGCCGCGATGTTGGCGCGGTAGTTGACCTCGCTCGGAAGGAGGCTATGCCCTAGGCCGTGCCGGGCCAGGAAGACGATCTGGAGATCGGCCAGATCGCCAATGACCAGGGGCGAGCTGGGGGGGCCGAAGGGGGTGTTCAGCTCGAGGCGATCGAGGATCGTGATCCCTTCCATCTCATAGATGCCGGTTCCCCCAATGACACCGAAAGCCGGATGGTCGCCGATTGTCACGCCTTCCTCCCCTCTGGGATGCAGCCCACTGGAGGTGCTCATTCAGCATGAGCTGATCGCGGCTCGGCCACAGACGAGGCCGGAGGCTATGGAACTCCCTCGACCCCCTGGACACCAGCCTGCAGGTGGACGCGCACCGCACCGAACTGTACCCGGTCGCCGTACGTGATCGCCAGCGGGTCTTCCAGTTCCAAGCCGTTGACTGTAGTGCCATTGCGAGAGCCCAGATCCTCGAGCAGCCAGTTTCCTGAGCCAAAGGACAACCTGGCGTGGTACGAGGAGACCGAAGGATGCTCAAGGATGATCGTGTTGTCGCGGGCCCGACCGATGGTGTTCAACCCCGTCAGGGTGAAAGCCGGCTGTCCCTCGAAGGGTTCATCCGCCACCAGGCTGGCCTGCGGCACTTCCGGGACGGGGGAAATTTGGCGCCGCAGCCCGCGACGCAGCTCGACAAGGATCACGGTCAGGAAGGCGAAAAGCAGCCCAAATAGCGCCAGCCGGATCAGCAGAAAAGCCGCCGCCGTGCTCATGCGCCGTCCGCTGTGGCAGCTGGGCTTTCCTGCGAGTCGCCGGCCACCGGGCGCAGCTGGGGGGTGAAGTCCCCGCTAGCGCCCCCCTCCTCGACAGGATCCTCACCGTATACCAGGGAGAAGCTGCCGATCTCGATGACATCGCCCGAGTGCAGCAGGCACTCACCCACCACCCGGCCGTTCACGCGGCAGCCGCTGGCCGAAGCCAGATCGAAGAGCACAAAGCGTCCGCCGCGGGCGCGAATTTGGGCATGGGCCCGGGAGACGTCCGCCCCGTCGAGGCAGATGGCGTTTGCCAACTTGCGGCCGATCGAGATCACCGGGTGACGTAGCGGGATGTGCGTTTCGCCGTTGACGATCACGAATGCCCCGGGTGGCCCTTGCGCAGCCTGCAGACTCTCCACCCTGGCCGTGAGTGTGTCGTCCATGGCTGTCAGGCCGTGCCAGGCTATCGCTCGGCACTCGCCCGGAGGTACCGATGGATCGGCGACAACCCGCAACGCAACTCCGTTCGGGGCCGAGAAACCCTTGCTGCGCGCCGCTTCGACCACCAGGTCCGCCAGGTGGGCCTCCAGGCCTGAAACCTTGCCCTCGATCTGGGCTAGAGCCTGGGGATGGAACGAGACCAGGAAGTGATCGGGCGCCAAGGGTGCGCCCCCGGGCACGGGGACTGCTCCCTGATCCAGCGCCAGGAGAAGCTGAGAGAGGACCCTATCCGGCTGCTGGGAGGCACCCAGCCAGCGCGGCAGGTGTTGTTCGATCAGACGGCGCAGGCGCGCTTCCCAGACAGAGAACGTCGACATTGTGCGGGGATTATACGTGGGGACGGGATTGCCTGGCGTGCCCCGCAGCCAGGCGAGGATGACTAGCCGGAAGGCTTCTTGAACTTCGACGTGCGCCTGACCAGGTCGGTCGGGATGCGCAGGTCTAGCGGGGTGATCGTGTCCAGGTCCATGCGCGGTTTGGATGGCGGTTTGTACGGGGGCGCGAAGTCTGGCGGTCCAGCCGGGTCCTCACCATAGATCAAGTCGACATTGGCCAGCGCAATGACATCTCCCGGTTCGAGGGTCTTCTCTCGCACCAACTGGCCGTTGACGCGAGTCCCCGTAGTCGAGTCCAGATCAAACAGGACGTAGCGGCCTTCTCGGGCGCGCAGCTCGGCATGCCGCCGCGAGACGTGGGGGTCGCCCAGGAGCAGGTCGTTCTCCGGGCTGCGGCCAATGGCGACTACGGACTTCCTCAGCGGGAAGTGGCGCCTGCCCTCGACGACCAGGAATGCGCCCGTCGGGATGTCTTCGGAGCCGGCCGGTTCCAGGTTCATGTTCTCGGTCAGCTGCAGCGGATCACGGCTGTGCCATGTGATCAGGCGCGCCGTCTTCTCCCGCAGGGTCGGGTCGCTGGCGATCGTGACGTGGGGAGCGCGCAACAGGACGAACCCGCAAGCCTGCAGCGCCTCGGCCAGTGCAGCCGAGAGCTCCTCTTGCACGGGACCCATGGGCTTCTCGGCGTGAGCCAGGTCTTTCGATGACAGGCTCAGCGTGTACTGGTCGGGCGCGTAGCGCCGGCCCTGGGCATCGGTGCGCGAGGCGGCACGGATCTCGTCCCCAAATTGCCGCGCCAGGTCGGCGGCGGAGAGACGCGGGCCGGCGAGCCGCGGCAGGATGATTTCAAGCCGAGGCTGGAGGCGTGCCTGGATGCGGGAGACGGTTTCGGCCATAGGGTTCCTGGATTATAAAGGGTTGGGCATGACTATCCCATGGGAGCTTCGACTATACTGGAATCGTGGCACTCGAACCCTACCGCGAGATCGATCACACTGCCGATGTAGCCCTGAGAGTCCATGGCCACGACCTGGCCGAACTCCTGGTCAACGCCGCCAATGGAATGGTTGAGCTGGCCGGCATAGAGACCCAGGCCGGGCCCCGCGGCCTGCACCCGCTGAACTTGTGCGCGCCCGACGCCGAGACCCTGCTCGTCACCTGGCTTGAGGAGATTCTCTCACAAGCCGAGACCGAGCACACCCTACTGGAGGACTACACCATTCGGGTGACCAATTCGACCGTCCTTGAAGGCGAGGCCTGGACAGCGCCCATCCGACACATCGGCAAGGAGATCAAGGCGGTGACCTTTCACGATCTGGAGATTCGCCCCGGCGGAAGCGGGCTCGAAGCCACGATCGTGTTCGACGTGTAGACTCTCAGGCCGGGATGCCCAGCAAGCAGGACTTTCGTCGTATCTCACCCTACCGCTGGGAGTTGCCGCGCAGCTTCCGGGAGGACATGCGCGTCCCTGTGCTGGTCTTCGCCACTGACCGCCTGCTGGAAGGCGCCTTGGGTGATGCCTCCCTCGACCAGGCCGTGAATGCCGCCACGCTGCCCGGGCTGGTCGGTCAGGTATGCGTGATGCCGGATGTCCACCAGGGGTACGGCTTTCCGATCGGCGGTGTGGCAGCCAGCCTGGTCAGCGAGGGTGTGGTCTCGCCAGGGGCAATCGGGTACGACATCAACTGCGGTGTTCGGCTGCTCGTCGGTCAGATTGAGGCCGAGGCCGCCCGCCCCTACCTGGCGGAGCTTGCTTCGGCGCTATATGCCAATTGCCCTAGTGGAGTGGGCGTCAAAGGCAGCCTGGCGCTGGGTGCATCCGAACTGGACCGGGTATGCCGCGACGGCGCTGCTTGGGCCCACCGCCAGGGCTATGCCTCCGCCGAGGATCTGACGAATACAGAAGAAGCCGGCCGGATCGCCGGGGCTGACCCGGCCCACGTCAGCCCACGGGCCAAGGAGAGAGGCCGGCCGCAGCTCGGCACCCTCGGTGCAGGCAATCATTTCATTGAGGTTGAGGTCATCGACGAGGTGTTCCACCCGGCCGCAGCCCAGGCGATGGGCCTGGTTCAGGGCAATCTGGCCGTGCAGATCCACTGCGGCTCCCGCGGCTTTGGCCATCAGATCTGCTCCGACTACGTCCGCGAGCTGCAGTCCGCCGTCAAGCGCTACGGCATCCAACTCCCCGATCGGGAATTGGTCTGCGCGCCCATCGGGTCTCCGGAAGGCCAGCGATACCTCTCGGCCATGGCTTGTGCCGCTAACTACGCCTTTGCCAACCGGCAGATTCTGGCGCACCATGTGCGCCGCTCTTTTGAGCAGGTATTTGCCGGCCACCTGCGCGGTTGGCAGCTGCACCAGGTGTACGACATCGCCCACAACATGGGCAAAATCGAGCAGCACACCGTTGAGGGTCGCCGGCTGGAAGTGTGTGTGCACCGCAAGGGCGCGACCCGCGCCTTTGGCCCGGGGTTTCACGATCTGCCGGAGCACTACCGGCCACTCGGCCAGCCGGTGTTGGTGCCTGGAAGCATGGGGACCGCTTCCTGGGTTCTGCTGGGAACAACCGGGAGTATGGAGCTGTCATTCGGGTCTTGCTGTCACGGTGCTGGGCGGGTGATGAGCCGCAAGCAGGCGAAGCGCTCGATCCGCGGTGAGCAGCTGCGCCACGACCTCGAGGACAAGGGGATTCGGATTCGCACCGGTTCGCTTCCCGGCCTCGCCGAGGAGGCGCCGCAAGCCTACAAGGATGTCGAGGCCGTGGTGGAGGTCGTGACCGCTGCCGGGATCGCCGCCAAGGTCGCCCGCCTGCGGCCGCTGGCCGTGATCAAAGGCTAGCCCCTGCATCCAGCCCCCGAGCATCCCTCCCGGCCGGCTCGCGCGAGCCCGGCATGCCCCTTCCTCCCGGTTCGCCGGCATCGAGCGGCGAACCTTCTCGGAGGGCGAGTAGAGAACGCAGCGAACTCTCGCTGTGCCGGCGTCGCTGGGCGCTAGGCCGGCGGCAGCAGCCGGAGAAAGCGGCGCTTGCCCACCTTGAGCACGGCCGGCCGGGGCACCTCCAGCACCGCCTTTGAGTCCTCGAGCAGCTGATCGTCCAGTCGAACCCCGCGCTGCTCGATCAGCCGCCGGGCGTCGCTGCGGGTGGAAGCAACCCCGGCCTCCACCAGCAAATCCACCAGCGCCAACCCCGGCCGGAGCCGGAACTCCGCCATGACCTCCGGGACCTGCTGTTCCTGGAAGACGCGCCGAAAGCCGGCCTCGGCCGGCGCGGCCTCGGCCTCGCCATAGTAGATGGCCACGATCTCCCTCGCCAGGCGCATCTTGAGATCGCGTGGGTGCAGCCGCCCGCCCGAGAGGTCCCGCTCGGCCTCGGCGATCTCGGCCGGTCCCCAGCGCGTCACGAGGCGGGCGTAGCTCCCCATCGCCGCATCGGGGATGCTCATGACCTTGCCGTACATGTCTTCAGCGCTGGTGTTCAACGGAATGTGGTTGCCGAGCGACTTGCTCATCTTCACCACACCATCGGTGCCCGGCAGGATCCCCAGGATGATGCCGACGTTGGGCTTGGCACCCATGAACTCCATCACCTTGCGGGCCGCGGTCACGATGTTGAACAGCTGGTCGGTGCCGCCGACCTGGACATCAGCCCGCAGGCTGTAGGCATCATAGCCCTGCATCAGGGCATAGAAGGTCTCGTGCAGGTAGATCGGATCACCGGATTCCCAGCGCTTGCGGAAGTTCTCGCGGGTGAGGAATTGCTGCAGGGTGAAGTTGGACGCCAGGTGGATCAAGCCGGCGAAGTCGAGCTTCGACAGCCAGGTGTCGTTGTACTCGATCCGGGTGGCTTGCGGGTCGAGGATCTTGAACGCCTGCCGGGCGTAGGTCTCGGCGTTGCGCGCCGTCTCTTCGGGCGTCAGTTGGGGGCGCAGCTTGTCTTTGTCGGACGGGTCGCCAATCAGCGAAGTGAACCGCCCGATCAGGAAGACGACTTCGTGGCCAAGTTCCTGGAACTGTCGCAACTTGCGCATCGGAACGGTATGGCCGAGGTGAAGGTCGCTGGTGCGCGGATCGAATCCGCAGTAGACGCGCAGCGGTCGGCCTTCGGCCTGGGCCAGCTGCAGGCGCTGCCTCAGTTCAGCCGCCATGGCCTGCTTGAGGATCTCATCGCCGTACTCGGTCCCCTGCATCAGCAGGTCGACCTGCTCCTGAATGCCCAGGGCACCCATCGCTTCCTCCGCCAGTCCGCCCCTTCGAGCGGCGGCCTGGCCGACCGACGCCTCGGCCCGGGCGCCAATCTACCACGGCCGGGAACCGGATGGGCGCATTATACAGCCCGGGTTTCAGGCCGGCATCCTCCCCCTGGTCGGGTTCGGCGACGGGGCCCCAGCTGGCCCTGAGCCGCGGCAGCCTCCCCCCGGCTTCAGCGGCGACCCCTCCCATGGCGTAGTATCATTCCAACGTTCTCGGAGGCCGGATGTCGACCCACAGCCAGCTGTCGGGCCGCGCCATTCGTAAGGGGTTCCTGGACTACTTCGCGGAGCGCGGCCACACAATCGTCCCATCCATGTCCCTGGTGCCAGGCGGCGACCAAACGCTGCTCTTCACCAACTCGGGCATGGTGCAGTTCAAGGATGTGTTCCTCGGATCGGGGACGCGGCCGTACTCGCGCGTGGCCGACAGCCAGAAATGCCTGCGGGTCGCCGGCAAGCACAACGATCTGGATGACGTCGGGCGTGACGACTCGCACCACACCTTCTTCGAAATGCTCGGTAACTGGTCGTTCGGGGACTACTACAAGGCCGAGGCCATCCCCTGGGCCTGGGAATTGCTGACCGAGGTCTGGGGCCTGGAGAAGGATCGGTTGTGGACGACCTGCTTCCAGGACGAGATGGGGCAGATCCCCATCGACGAGGAGGCCGCAGAAATCTGGGCGCGGCAGCCCGGCTTCAACGCCTCCCACTTGCTGTTCTTCGGCCGCAAGGAGAATTTCTGGGAGATGGCCGACACCGGCCCGTGCGGGCCGGACAGCGAGATCCATATCGACCTCGGGCCTGAGTACTGCGATCTGTCCGGCGTCCCCGGCCACGTGTGCCGGGTCAACGGCGACTGCAAGCGCTTCTTGGAGCTGTGGAACCTGGTGTTCATCCAGTACAACCGCTCCGGCCCAACCCAACTTGAGCCCCTGCCCAGCATGCATGTCGACACCGGCATGGGATTTGAGCGGGTGGTCTCCGTCCTGCAGGGGGTCGACTCCAACTACAAGACCGACCTGTTCACCCCGATCCTCGACCGGATCCAGCAGCTCGCCGGCCACACCCCGAAGCAGCGCCTCGACCTGCTCACACCCTACCGCGTGATCGCCGACCA
>JALHUE010000222.1 GCA_022866145.1 Anaerolineales bacterium
AACGGCCTCGAGCTAAGCCGCTCGGCGGCAAGGGCCTATTGCCTTCATTCTAAGGTAACTTGGCGGCCAGGCACCATCGCGATTTCGCCCGCCAGCCGAGTCGGCTTCAGCGAGTTGTTGGGCGGGCCAATCTACGATGCATGGAGATTACGGGACTGCGATGAATTCGGCGGTGGACGACGACTTGGGGATGGGGAGTCGGTCTTCGCGGAGACCTGCCACGTGCATCTCGATCGCCTGGTGCATGCGGCGGGTAGCTTGCGCTCGCGTGCTTCCTGTTGCGACACAGCCCGGGAGATCAGGTGAGTAAGCCGAGTAGTTTCCTCGGGTGCGCTCGATAACGATTAGGAACCTATTCATTAGTCCCTACCTTCCCTTCGGCTTCGGGAGCCCTGCCTGCTTGAGGACGCTGTTGAGGGTTCTGGGAGCCAAGTCATCGCCAGGGTGCCCTGCTATGGTAACGCGGCCAGGCTTGCGGGGATGCTTGAATTGGCGATGGCTACCCTTGATGGCCACGACGGACCAGCCATCCTCTTCAATCAGCCTGATGACGTCTCTGATCTTCATCCCCGACGATCAGCCATGTCTATTGCGAATTCTAGCACAACGGCGAGCCTGCCCATTCCGGGTGCCCACCCCGGTTCGCTAGCATGTGGCACGCCCAACGGCCTCGAGCTAAGCCGCTCGGCGGCCCAGGCTGATCACCATTCTCGCGCCGGCCAGACGGCAGGCCAACCTACCCGCCCTCTCGACCGCCAGCCGAGTCGGCTTCAGCGAGTTGTTGGGCGCATCGGATTGTGATAATCGAGCCGGACTAGACGTCTTCCAGCCTGATACCTTCGCCGGCACGCAGGCCGCGGCGGGCCGATGCCACCCGCTCCTGGAAGCGCGGGTCGCTCTCCAGTCTGTAGTCAAACCAGTCGTCCTCGGACTTGAAACCGACGAGCAACCCCGCCGGCTTCCCGTGCCGAGTAATCACAATCTCCTCCCTCTCTGCCTGTCGCAGGAGCCTAGAGAGATCATTCTTGACCTCATGCAGGGGAACTCGCTTCATCTCACTTCCCTACCCTTCCCAACCAGTCGGCTGCACCGGATTTCGGCACAATGGCTAGCACCTCAACTTGACGCTCAATCACGTCGTAGAACACCCTGAAGTCGCCCACTCTCAATCGGTACTGCGGCTTGGATACGCCGCGCAGTCGCTTGATCCGGCTCCGTGAGGTGGCAGCTGGTGTATGTCGAAGGTGAGCCTCGATTGCCTCGACGACCTCTGACCGTTGAGTTGCAGGCAACTGCCGCAGATCCTCAACCGCTTCAGCCGCCAGGATGATCTCGTGCCACATTCTGGCTATATTATAGCCATATTGGAAGGGACGTCAAGGCTCGGAAGACGCCGATGCGCCTAACGGCCTCGAGCTAAGCTGCCCGGCGGAAGCGGGCAGACTCCGCCTGATTGTCGCGCATGCCAGCGGGCCAGGCACCCTACCCTATCCGCCAGCCCGCCGGGTCAGCCTCAGCGAGTTGTTAGGCGCAGCAACAAGGCAACTGGGCACTGAAGTGATACTCGAGTGTCTCACCCGGGCGCAAGAAGGCTCGAGACGTGGGTCATCGGAGCGGTGTGCGATTGGAAGGAGCCTTGAAGCGAACGGTGTAGTTGAACAGGTCACCACCCTCTGCATCGAGCAAGAAACCAGACTCGGTGACTGTACGAATTGTCGTCCTCCTCAACGGATAGTCGGGGTCAGGCAGGAATTCGGTGACTGCCAGCATCCCTTCCGGCCTTAGAACTCGCATGATCTCCTGCAACGCCCTCTTCCTATTGGGGATCTCCTCCAATACGGTGATAAGGAGAACCAGGTCCAGCGACTTGTCCTTGAACGATAGCTCAGTGGCACTGCCAAGGACGAGCGATGTGTTGTGGATGTCCCGGTTCTCATCTCTGGCCAACTTGGCGCCGAGCTGCCTCAGCATCCTGGGCTGGATGTCCAGGGCGTACAGTCTGCCTTGGTCGCCAACCTGCCTTGCCGCGAACGTGGTGTAGCCGCCGCTTCCACACCCTATCTCCAGCACTGACATGCTTCGTGTGACCCCGCTGCGGTTCAGAAGCTCTTCGGGGGGTTGCATTCTTCTGCGTAGATCACTATCAAGGAAGTAGCCGACGAAGAACGGGGCGGGGAAGTGCACAAACCGCCTCAAGATGCGCACTCCAATTAGAACCATGAACACCAAGTAGCCGGCGATGGCGCCGATGATGATAAGAAGGGGTCTGAGAAGCGATTGCCAGTCGGCTTGCGTCATGGACTGGTGTGCACGCGGAATGCCGTCCTTCTTCTCCAAGCACGAAGCGGTTCAACGCGGCTCGGCAGGATCTGAGCAGATGGACGCTGCGCCTAACGGATGCGAGCTAAGCCGCTCGGCGGCTCGGGCGTGGGTCCTTCATTCTAGGGCAACTCTCGAGGCAAAGGACCACTGCCTTTCCGTTCGCCAGCCGGGTCTGCATCAGCGAGTTGTTACGCGGCGTAACGGGACCTCGGCTACTTGCGGGCGATAGCTTCGGCTTCAAGGAAGGACCGATGAAAGCCAGAGAGTTGCGCTCCGAGTATTGAGGGTTCCGCTCCCTTGGAGAAGGATGCCTCGAGACGGATTTGGTTGGGCAAGTCTGGACTCTGGAAGAAGAAGATGATGTTGTATCCGTTTGCACCTGTAACCAGGTATCTTGCGTACTCGTGGTCGAACTCTTTGAGTGTCTTGCACTTGGAGACCTTGAAGGCGGGTAGGTCGGTCTTCTTCTGATGTGAATAGTTGTGGTGGATCTGAAACTCGCACTCATCGAGCTTATGCCAGATGAGGTCTCCGAGGGCCTGGTGGCTGGCTGTCCCACAAGTGGAAGCGCCCCCTTGCTTCTCGGCGAAGAGGCCACCATGGTTGAAGGCAGAGGCAACTATGGCAATCCCATTTCCCCTCGGAAGGTGAACATCGCACCACTTGACGTACTTTGCCGGCTGTCTGCGGATGATCCGAGCAACTCCGCGCATGCTTTCCTTCCTGGGCGGCTGGCCGCTCACTTGCGCCGCCTAACGGCCTCGAGCTAAGCCGCTTGGCGGCTCAGGCTTGATGCCTCCATTGTAGGCCAACAAGGCAGGCGGAGAACCTATGCACTTTCGCCCGCCAGCCGAGTCGGCTTCAGCGAGTTGTTAGCTGGCTCACTAGACCTCGATCGAACCTTCGCTGACGAGAACACAATCCC
>JALHUE010000223.1 GCA_022866145.1 Anaerolineales bacterium
AGTCGGTGCTTGGTGCTGGGTTGAATCAAGCCAGGTATGATATCGGCGTGCGGGTCTGAGATGGAGGAGCACTCGTGTGCAGCAGGCATTTCCACGTGTTGCTGGTCATCCTGGCTGTTGGCATGTCAACCATCGCCTGCCAGACCGCCTCCCGCTGGCTGCCCGAGGCGCCGCGCCCCACGGCGACACTCGATCCGGCCGCCGGCCGTCCCGGTGTCTTGTCGGGCTGACTGACGGGGCCGCAGAAGAGTGTACTGACTCTGGGCCCCAATTTGACCGTCCCTTGCTGACACGATACACTCCCAACTCGGACCTCTCTCAATCACCATTGGAGCAATTTACAGGGTAGTTGCGCAAGAAGGGGCAATTATGGGGACAGCTGCCTCATGAGAAAGCAGACCGGTTGTGCACATTTGAGGCAGTGTACTTCTGCATCCGAACGGCACTCAGACAGGACCGGCCTTGAGGACTCCGCCTCGGCGAGGCCCGACGTGTTTCTCGGAAAACTCATGGCGCAAGGTTTCCATATATTGAGGCTTGCCGCTGAAAGGCTGGCAGTCTGATGTCCTGGCTGCGGTCGGTGTTTTGCCGTCTGCCCTATTGGCTGATTTTGGGCGCGGCCGCGGTGGTGATACTTGTGGCTAGTGCTGGCGGCTCCTTCGGGCTTGACTCAGATCTGAAGTGGGGGGAGGTCAGGATAATGGCGCTTGGGGCGGGGCTGGTCATCCTCGGCATGGCCGCGGTAGACCGCCTGCTGGCCAGCTTCGACCGGCGCCTGACAGAACGGAGCCTTGGGCAGCGCGTCTTGGGAATCCCTCCAGAAGAGACTTCGGAGCCGATCGACGTCATCCGGCATTCGGCCCTCCGACTTGGTCTGCTTGTTCCGCTTTTCGTGCTGATCTTGTTCACCTACCTCGGACAGGTCACTGTATGGCGCTGGCAGAGCTGGCCAGGATCGAGCTATCGCTACCACGGACTGGCGGAGGCCTTTGCGCGCGGCGAGGTTGCGCTCTTGACGCAGCCTTCCCCTGCCCTCGCCGAGCTTGACAATCCCTACGATCCCGAGGCCCGTGGAGGAATTGAAGTCCTCGGAGATCTTTCGTACTTCGACGGCCGCTACTACATGTACTGGGGTCCGACACCGGCTGCCCTTAGCTCCCTCTGGCTCCTGATCGGCGGCACCCCGATCAGTGATGACCTGATCGTGCTTCTCTCCGTGAGTGCAGTGTTCTGCTTCTCTGCGTTGGCTGTCCTCCATCTACAGCGAGAGTACTTCCCCGGCATGCCTCTTTGGCTTGTCCTCGGTGGCCTTGTGCTTGTAGCGACCGCTCACCCGGCTCTCTGGACGCTGAACAGCCCGAGCCTATACACCGCTGCCATCTCATCCGGCCAAGCCTTCTTCATTGGCGGCCTGTACTTCATGCTCACAGCGCTAAACGCACCGCAACCGACGACCTGGCGCTACTTGGCGTGCGGGACGTTCTGGGCGCTGGCAATCGGCTGCCGTCTGACCCTGCTTGTCGCGGTGTTGCCGCTCGTGCTGATGGCGATCACCATGAGGATGAGGGCTCAGTTCGGGAGTGGGAAAGTGAAGAAGGAACTCCGGCCGATGGCTGGTCTGCTTATGCCACTCGCTATCGGGTGTGTCATTCTCGGGGTATACAACTTCGCCCGATTTGGTGATCTACTCGAGACCGGATTTCGTTACCAGATGATGCCATATGATCAGGTGGAGGCCATGCGCCGGGGTCTGGTCTTCAATCCCCGCTACTTGATCCCGAATCTCCTCCACTACCTCGCCGCACCGATCAGGCTTATCCCCGAATTCCCTTTCTTGCGTCCCTGGTGGGGGGCCTATCCGCCCTTCTCCGCCTTTCTGTCGAGGTTCAGTGTCCCCCTAGAGTACAGCGTCCAAAATGCAGTCGGATTGACCTTCGTGACACCTGCGCTGCTGCTCGGCGGATTGCTGCTCATGGACGCCTTCTCCTGCCCGTCGAGCAGGGGACAGAATGCACTTGACGCCCGCGGCAGATCGGCTGACTCGATGACCCTACGCGAGCTGGCATTGGCGCTCTCCGTGTCGGGGCTGGCTTTAGCCGGGCCCGTTCTGCTCTACCGGGTTTCAGCGACGAGATTTCTCATGGAAGTAACCCCGGCATTTGCCGTTCTCTCTGCGCTGGGTGCCTTTACGCTCCACAAAGCTAGCCGCCTCCTGCCCGGACGGCGAATTGCGGTTACCCTTCTGATCGCCTCCCTCATTGCCCTCTCCGCGGCCATCGGCTTCGTGCTGGCTCTCAATGGTGACTTCTCGAGGTTCGATGATGCCAACCCCGCACTATACTCGCTGCTGGTCAACCTGTTCTCGCGCTGATGCCCTGCCCGATTCCGGCCACCACCGTGGGATGCGTCGCGACCAAGTGACTTGCCATCGAGCGGCGGGTTTCCGGCTCGGCTCCTTCAGTGCACTCCGAAGCTGGCGCAACTCCCGACCGTGGTCACTCCTCGGCCACTGCTCCGGCGCGTCGCTCTTACCGACGGATGGATAACGTCTCATGAAGTGGTGTAAATACGGCTTGTAGAAAAGGCTATCGTGTGCTTCCTTGAGTGATCGCCAAACCAAACAAGGAGGACACGATGGCCGACCCGACTATCGCACTGATGGACTACCTTCGCAACATGGGCTTCGAACCCGACGAGGGTTTCCTGCAGGAGGCGCTGCAGCGACTGACCCAGACCGTGCTGGAACTGGAGGCCGCCAAGCAGATCGGGGCCGGCCACTATGAGCGCACGCCGGAGCGCAGGACCTACCGCAATGGGCACCGAGACCGGGTGTGGGAGACCCGGGTGGGAGAGATCCCGCTGCGTATCCCGAAAGTGCGCGACGGGAGCTACTTCCCGAGCCTGTTGGAGCCCCGCCGGCGAGCGGAGAAGGCGCTCCTGGCTGTGGTGCAGCAAGCCTACGTCGAAGGGGTGAGCACACGCCGGGTGGACGACCTGCTGCAAGCCTTGGGGCTGACCGGGATCGATACACCTGCCCTGGGGGGCGGTGCCAGGGAGAGTCGGGTGTCCCGGATCTGCAAGGATCTGGATGAGGTCTCGAACGGTTCCGTAGCCGGCCGCTGGAGGGCCAATACCCTTTCGTCTGGCTGGATGCGCTCTACCTGAAGGTGCGGGACAACCACCGCATCGTCAGCCAGGCGCTGGTGATCGCCACGGGCGTTCGCGAGACCGGAGAACGGGAAGTGCTGGGTTTTGCCCTGGGAGCCAGTGAGGAGGAGGCATTCTGGCTGGATTTCCTGCGCAGCCTGGTACGCCGGGGGCTCAACCGGGGTGCAACTGGTCACCAGCGACGCCCATGAAGGCCTGAAGGCCGCTCTGGGGAAGGTGCTGATCGGGGCCAGCTGGCAGCGCTGCCGGGTGCACTTTACACTTGCACCGCACTGCGTGCGCTGCAGTGCAGGTGTGCGGAACCTGTTGGCGCACGTCTCCCGGGGGGACAAGTCAATCGTGGCCGCCGCCCTGCGAACCATCTTCGCCCAGCCCGATCGGCAAGCAGCCGGCGTTCAACTGGCGGAAGTGGTGCAGGCCACACTTGCACCTGCGGCAAGTGCAGGTGTGCAGCGCCGCTGGCCGAAGGCGGCCGAGCTCCTGGCTGAAGCTGAAAACGACATCTTGGCCTACATGGCCTTTCCCGCGGAGCTGTGGACCCGGATCTACTCGACCAACCCGCTGGAACGCCTCAACAAGGAGGTCAAGCGACGGACGAATGTGGTGGGGGTGTTTCCCGACGGCGGCTCGGTCACCCGCCTGGTTGGTGCCGTCTTGCTTGAGACTTCCGATGAGTGGCAAGTCGGGAGACGCTACTTCAGCCTGGAAGCGATGGCCAAGGTGATTGGCCCACAGCCACTGCTCGTCGCCGAGCCGGTGGCCTTCCACTTGGCACCTGTTCACTGAAGGGAAGACCGCGACTCAAGGAAGTTGTGGAAGCACGCAAATTACACCACTTGACAAGACGTAAACCACCGGCAGGGCGTACGGCCGTCAGGAACTTCTGGCTGTGCTGCTCACGCCGCGCTCCCGTCGCCCCACGCGCAGTAGCACCTCTTCCTGGGCGACCTTGTCAGGGAACAGCAGCCAGACGGTGAACATCAGGCCGGGGAAGACAATCGCCAGCACGAGCAAGATTCCGAAAATCGCCGAGACATCGGCCATGGTTGGCTCCTTGAGTCCCGAGGGCATGGGAGCCCGTCGAGGGTCTGTGGGGTATACCGGATCACGTGGGCGGAAGTCGCGACGGCGCCTGCGGTTTGTCGGCTCGAAGCTGGGGCCTCTATCTAGATTGGGTCGAGGGCACGACCGTCGGAGCAGTCGGTCGGGAAGTGTTCGAGGGCCACAGACGGGATTCTGGAGGGGCTGAGCGGGTATGATATGCGCGGAAGCACGAACGACGGAGGTGGTGTCTTGGCCAGGACGCGTGCGCTTGACCTGCTGTTCGCCCTCGCGGTTGTTGGATCAACGCTCTCTTGCCAAACCGCCGCACGGTGGCTACACCTCGGGGCCGACGGAATGCCAACCGGGAGAGCGCCTGTCGTGCTCGATGTCTCCACCCCAACTGCAGACGCGCGGCCCTCACCCGAGATCTTGACACCCCCTCCGGGAACGCAATCGGCGCTCACTGTCTCATCGTCCACGCCGGCCGTGCAGGCCCC
>JALHUE010000224.1 GCA_022866145.1 Anaerolineales bacterium
CCTGCTCTAGCCCTTGAGGGCGGCCTGGCAGGCCGCCTTCGCTTTCCTGCCCACCTTCCGTTTCACGACGACAGCGCCGACCTAGGCAGCGCCCCGGTCATGCGCGGCCGGACCGAGCCCGGCCGCCAGCTCGAATTGAAGGGCGCGAGACGCCCTGGGCGACCTCCACCAACGTTTCAAAGTCCAACGGATCATGCGCGAGCTCGGCCTTCCGCGGACACGACAGCATCAGGCCGAGCCGCTCTCTGCCTGGCACGAGAGGCATCGCCACCCAGCCCGCCCCGCGCTCTGTCCCCAGCCGATGCACTGTGCTCAGGCTACCATCGACTGTCAGGCGGGTCGCCCCGCCTTGAGCCCCCAGATCGTGGATCGCCTCTTCCAGCACGCGCCAGCCCAGGGCGGTTGCATCCGTCATCTCGGCACAACAGCCAACCTGGTCGCCGAATTGACTCCGGGCCTTCACCCTACCAGGCGGATCCTTGAGGGGGCGATCAACGATCGCTTGAAGCCAGATCCTGATCGGGGTGAATGCCGCCGCCACGATCAGCGGGGTGATCACGACGGCTGCGTCGCTCCGTTCTCCCGGGAATGCGACCAACAACCGCTGCCAGAGGCCGACGGCCGCAGTAGATACCCGGGCCAGGATCGCGGCCAGAACGGCGTAGACCAGCGTCCGATGGGCCAGGGTATCGGCCTCGAGCAGCCGGTAGCGTAAGGTGACCGCGGCCACAACTCCCGCAAGGAACAGCAGGCCCGGAGGGGACAGGCCGGGGACGAACCGACCGCTCAGCCCGACCACAGGCAAGTGAGACCAGATCGTTATCGGAAGCAAGGCCAGGGCTTTGCCCAACAGCATCAGCCGCGATTGGCGCGGTATCAGTTGCGACTTGCCGCCCTCTGCTTCCAGATTGGCAGGAGATCGAACCCGCCGAAGACGACATCCGGCGCGGTCCCGGCTTCGAAGTCCGCCATGCACTGCTCATTCAGGTTCTCTGGGTCTGGCGTGCAAGAGAGGCGGAGGCCGGGGTTCTCGGCATGGAAGGTCTCCAGCATCGGCTGCGCTATCGCCCGAAATCAATCCCTGCGCCATTCCTGGACCGCAAGCTGGGCGGTGCTCGCCCGGCGCGTTTCTTCCCCGATCGGACCCGTGGCGCAGGCGGCGAGACCGGCGCCGGCTGCCGAGGCTCCCGTCGCCTTCAGGAATGATCGACGCGAGAACCCGCGCCTGTCCGGGACCCTCATCGCCAACCTCCATGGACCGGGTCGCCATGGGGATTCGCCAGCACCCAAATGGAAGCTCCGGGGTGTGCACCGATTCCGCCGGCAGAGCCAGCGCTGGCCCCGCCCACCGGCCGCCTGGTTTGCCTGGCCTGGCGAAATTATGCATGCGCCCGATTATTCAAGGCCCCTGGAATAGCTTCCCAGGTGGCCCTGCGGGCGCCAACCGGCGGCAGGTCTGGTAGTATCGGTTCCTCGGAGGGACCAGGATGCGACCATCGAGCCCACTACTCTTGCTCGGCCTGACCCTGATGGTTTGGTTTCTCTCCGGGTGCGCTGCCGCGCCAACCCCGCCACTGCCCAGCCCGAGCCCGGAGGTCGTCAGCGTGGAGACCCTGCTGGACGAACGCTACCAGGCCTATCTCTCAGGCATCGAGGCCTACGGCGCCCTCGGGCTCGGGGAGTTCCGGCGCTGGCTTGAAGATGATCCGGCGCCTTTCATCCTGGATGTGCGTACGGCCGAGGAGGCCGAAGCCACGGGGCACATCGCCGGCGCCGTGCGCATTCCGCTGCAGGACCTGGCCAACCGCACCGACCTGTTGCCGGATTTCGACGCCACCATCGTGACCTACTGTGGCAGCGGTTGGCGCTGCACGATGGCCTTGCCCGTCCTGGCCGCGCTCGGCTGGCAGTCCGTTTACACCCTGAAGGATGGCAGCCTGAGCGGGTGGATCTTTCAGGGCTACCCAATTGTCTCGGGCGCTCCTCCCGAGCCCGCGGCCCTCAACGCCGCCCAGCCAGATCCGCGCCTGAGGGCGCACCTGCAGCAGGTCTTGGCGTCCCTCCCCGAGGATGATGGCGCTACCACGCCGGCGCAACTGTCGCAGGCCATGGCCA
>JALHUE010000225.1 GCA_022866145.1 Anaerolineales bacterium
ACTCCCACATCGTTGCTCCGCTGTTCTTCCCCGGCGGCGACATCGGCCGGCTGGCAGTGTGCGGAACGGTCAACGATCTGGCCATGGTCGGAGCGCGGCCGCTGGGGCTAACGGCCGGATTCATCCTGGAGGAGGGTCTTCCGATCGAGGTGCTCGAGAGGCTGACGGAATCGATGCGGCGGGCGGCCGAGGAGGCCGGCGTGCGCATTGTCGCCGGCGACACCAAGGTTGTCGAGCGGGGCAAGGGCGACGGGCTTTTCATCAACACCAGTGGGCTGGGGTGGGTGCCGGCAGGGCGCGAGATTTCCGGCGGGAGAGCCCAGCCTGGGGACGCGGTGCTGCTGACCGGCACGGTCGGTGATCACGGCATCGCCGTGATGGCCGCCCGCGGTGGCATGGCGCTCGAGATCAATGTCCTTTCGGACGTGGCGCCGCTGAATCGGCTGGTCGAAGGCCTGCTGGCGGTATTCCCGGAGGTGCACGTGCTGCGCGATCCGACGCGCGGTGGAGTGGCAACGGCGCTGAACGAGATCGCCCGCCAAAGCGGCGTGGCGATCCAGCTCGTGGAGACGACAATTCCCATCAATCCGGCAGTCGAATCCGCCTGTGAGCTGCTTGGGCTGGATCCGCTGTACGTGGCCAACGAGGGCAAGGCGCTGATCTTATTGCCCGGAGCGCAAGCCCAGCCGGCGCTGGAACTCCTGCGCTCCCTGCCATACGGGGAGGGTGCCGTGCAGATTGGCACGGTGCGCCCGGCGCCGGCAGGGCGGGTGCTGATGCGGACTGGCATCGGCGGCACCCGCGTCGTCGACACCCTGTCCGGCGAGATGCTGCCGCGAATCTGCTGATTGTCATCTGACGACATTGGGGGGCACCTGGGGATTGACCCTCGCCGGGTTGGCACTGCGTGTCCGTGCACACCAGGGCGAGGTCCTTCGCTGCGATCGCGACCTGTGTGGGTTTCGCCAACGCCCCGATCAAGCCGCACTGATCGTTAGAGCTTGCCAAACCTTCCCGGATCTCGCGCGCTGGCCCCTGACCCGCTAGCCTCCGGCTGCATCCCCTGTGCGAAAGACGGCCCCGGGCAGCGCCCAGATGCTCTTGGCCACGAACGAGCCCACGAAGGTCCCGCCCATCCCCAAGCGCATGTTCCCCATCGGGGAGTACACCCGGCCACGGATGCTGCTTCCAGGGCCGGCGTGCAGCGCCGGGGTGCGGTTGCCCGCGATGTAGACGACCAGATAGCTCGCGGGAAGCACCTGGCTTGGACCGAGATAGGCATGCGACCCGAGGACGATCTCCTCGGCGACCCGCAACTCGCAGGGGCCAGCGCACTCGAGCCTCCCCTCACGCTGAATGTTGAGACTGCGGAAGGTGTGGACCCCGCTGCCGAGCACGACGACTGCCCCGGGCAGGATCGTCACCTTGCCGGCAATGGTCTCCGCCCACGGTAGTCCACCTTCTTCGGGGGGAATTACCAGATCGGGCGCATCGGCGGGTACGGAGAACTGCGGCATCTCGGGCGCCTGGAGCAGCGGCAGCTGGAGCGGCGAGATCTTCTTGCCGGTGACCGCCGCCGAAGCCTGGCGCCGAAGATCGCTGCAGAAGACGATGCCGGGCACCTTGACGCCCGGCCCAAGGGAAACGGTGTCGGCGGAGAGGGTGGTCGAGGGGCTGAGGTGGATGTTCGGTCCCAGCCACAACTCGACCTCGCGATCGCCTGCCGGTGGGTCATTGACGCCTATGTTGCCCGCTTCGATCTGCACGCCTAGACTGAGCGCGAGGCTATCCTGAGCGAAGAGCACGTAGTCCTCGATGTGGGAAGAAGGACGAGGACCGCCCACGGGTGTAGGCGTCATCGTGGGGGTGGGGGTGGCCGGCGCTTTGAGGAACTTGCGCGAGTCGAGGTCGAAGTAGATGACTTGAGAGCCGTCTTGAGATCGCAGCAGCAGGCGATGGCCCTGGGCATCCACAATCTCGACCGCGCCGGCTCGGAAGGGCGTGGGATACGATGCAGGCAGACACAGGTCTCCGACTCCGTGTTCCGTGACGAGTACCACGCCCTGGGCATCCCCGGGGTGCAGGGCGCCGGCGTAAACATCCAGGGACGGGAACGTGGGGCCATCGGTGGCGCGCCACTCATTGACGATATCCGGCATCTCGTCCATGTTCTGCTTGTAGCAAACGTAGAACACCTCCGGCTGTCCCTGCCAGATGATCACACCAGCGTCGGTGAGCCTGTGCACAAAGGAGCTGAAGTCTGGGGCGGGAGGCGTGCCGAAGTGCGGGGTGGCGAGTGCCCAATCGAACGTCGGGGATGGCGTCTGAAGTAGAGCATCCTGGGTCCTGGCGACATCAGTAATGAACTGGATCGAGGTTGCCTCGTATGGCTGTGGTGTTCGCGTGGGGGAACCTCGGACTGAGCTAGCTCGTTCCTCGCTCGGGCCAGGGGTAAGCGCAACGGCAAGGGAAGCAAGAGACAGAACGGCCATCGTCAGCGCGGCACCGACAGCCAGCTTTCGGGAGCTCGAGGAGTTTCCAGCGTTGTTCATCGGGTATGCTCCTGTTCTGTGCCCGAATTCATTTCAGCAATCGAAGCATGGCTCCCAGTAGCTGAGCCAGTCGATATCCGTCAGCCAACGAATGTCAGAGACCGATGTGGCCGGGTCGGCTCCCAGGGCCGAGGAGAGTTGCCACCAACCTTCATCAGGAGGATTCCCCTTGGGGCCAGGGCATACCGAGCTTTGGCATTCCGTGAGGAGCCCGCGGAAGATGATTGCCCCTGGGCGGATTGCATGCTCCACAGCATAGCGGCTGAGTACTGACCATTGAAGTGCGTTAGATCCATCTTGAGTGTAGATCTCAGGGATCGGGAAAGTGTAGACCGTCCCTCTGCACTTCGACCAGGCCTGTTCGATGGTCCAGTTCCCGAGCGCACAGTCTGGATTGACTGTGCCGTTGGCATAGACGCACTTGTGACATCCCTCGCATGAACCAAAGTCGAAGAGAGTCACAGGTGCGACCCCATTCTCACCGAACCAACGGTCGTAGGCGTCGATCCAATCGTTAGTTGACTTCCCGTCGTTCCAGGCAAGCTGGGCATCAAGAGCAGAGGCAATCCCAACCCGCGAATAGCGCATTTCATTGGTGAAGCTCCGTAGGCGAGACACCATCTCCGCCCAGGCCGCCCCGTGTTCTCGCGGCATGCCATCCTCGTTCACAGTGCAGCAGTTGGTCGTTCCAACCGCCACCGTGAGGCGTGCGTCTGGCGCAAGGTCCCTACCGTGGAGGACGTACCCAATCCACCAGCCGTTGATGAACGCCTTGACCAGCCGATCGATGTCAACTGTTGCTGAGGGTGAGTACGTCGGGGTGAACGCTGTCCAAAGACTTGCGCCGTACAGGCGGCTCTGCCGCGGCCCGCTCCAGCTGGGGGCGCCGAAATCCAGAATGACAATTCCGTCTGTCCCGAGCCGGCCGAAATCCTGACCCACCTCAAACAGCGAGTCCTCCGAACGGACATTGACGTACAGCGATCTCGTCCACGGGCGGCCGAACTTGCTGACAAAGGCATCGCCTGACCCGTTTAGGTCGCTTTGGTGTGGAACGCGCAGCAAGAAGTCCCCGGAGGATGTGCGGCCCGCGACATAGGTTCGTCCCCTCCAGAAGGCAAGCCCGCTCGCCGAGTCCGTGCCCTGCCCACCAAGGCAAGTCGAGTACACCATTTCCAGGCCAGGACCGAGTTTGGTGTAGAAGGAATCCAACACCGAGTCCCCCCCAGCATGCTTCGGCTGCAAGGCGTCCGGTGTGGTCGGGAACTCCCGGTCTCCAGTCAAGTCCGAGGAAGTGTAACCACTCAGGTGGGTGGCTCCTGTGCTATCCGTCGCAATGGCGTTTACGGCGTCCTGCTCCCCGCTTCCGCCGAGGTAGGAGAAGCGATCAAGGTCTCCGGCTTGCGTGAACCGGGCAACGAATCCGTCATAGGTTCCGCCGCCATGGGACGTCTGGAAGACCCCCTCGCTCCCTTCCAGTTCTCTGGAAGAGATCGTTCCACCGGCGGTTGCGTTCCTCTCCTCGTCGACGGCTACAGCATTGCCGTGGTCTCCACCACTCCCACCAAGGTAGGACCAATACAAGACCTCCTGCCCCGTGGGGTTGAAGGAGGCGATAAAGGCGTCTGTCCCACCGGCGTAGTCGGCCTGATAGGAGTTCGCTTCGGGTGGCATGAAGTCGAGGGAGTCGGTGCTGCCAACAACTACGAAGGATCCATCGTCTGCAACGGCCACCGCGCGAGCCACCTCATCCCTTGAGAAGGCTCCTCCGCTGCCGCCAAGGTACGTCGAGTAGAGGAGCCGGCCGTCTCGAGCATCGAACTTGGCCAGGAA
>JALHUE010000226.1 GCA_022866145.1 Anaerolineales bacterium
CACAGCCAGGGCTGTAGCGAGGCCGGCAGCGGTGAGGGTAATCCGGGCGCCGTAGGCGAGCCGGGCCCACAGGTCTCGCCCCAGGGCGTCGCTCCCGAGAGGCAGACCGGGCGCCGGGCCTGACAAGGCGGCGGCCACCGGCTGGAAGGGATCATGGGCGGTCACCAAAGGGGCGAAGAGGCTGAGCAGCACGACCAGTCCCAGCCAGGTGACTGCTAGCGAGGCGCCAAGCTTGCCGCTCATCGCGAGCTGCGCAGCCTGGGGTCTGCGACCAACGCCAGCAGGTCAGCCGCCATGTGGCTGAGGGTGTAGATCACCGCCGCCAGCACGACCAGTCCCTGGGCGACGGGGTAGTCCCCCTGCAAAATCGACGATACGAGCAGGCGCCCGACCCCGGGTCGCGAGAACACGGTCTCGATCACCACGGTGCCCGCAAACAAGTGTGCCGCTTGGAGAGCGCACAGCGAGATCACAAGCGGAAGCGCTGGGCGCAAGGCGTGCCAGAGAAGGCGCGGACTGCGGCCGATGCCGCGGGCAGCCGCAGCTGACATGTAGGGTTCGGCCCGGCTGCGGCGGAGCTCGGTGTTCACGACACGGGCGATCGCCCCGGCGAAAGCGAATCCCAAGACGAGCGCCGGCAGCAGCAGGCCACGCGTTGCCTGTATTCCGCCGCCAGGGAGCGCTGCCAGGGGCGTCAGGCTGAATAGCAGAATGGCCAGGATTCCGATCAAGGCGACAGGCAGGCCGGTGGCCAGCCCGCCCACCAGTTGGGCTCCGCGGGATGCCAAGGTGTTGTTCGACCAGGCCGAGAGAATCCCGAGGCCGAGGCCGAGAAGGATCGCGATCAGCAGACTGGCCGATGCCAGCTGCAAGGTGGGCACCAGCTGCTCGGCGATGACGGTTGTCACAGCGCGACGGTTGAACAGGGAAACGCCCAGGTCGCCGCGCACCAGTCCCGCCAGGAAGCTGGAATACTGGACCCACAGCGGCTGGTCGAGGCCGAGCGCGGCGCGAACGGCGGCCAGGTGCTCGGGTGAGACCAAGTTCTGCGCCATCAGGTTGGCGGCCGGGTCCCCGCCTCCAAGACGGAGGGCAAAGAAGGTCAGCGTGACGGCGACGAAGGCAGTCACCAGACCCTCGCTGAGGCGGCGGCCGATGCTGGCTACGGGGCCGGGCGCAGGTCGATCAGGTAGGGATTCCATCCCTGACGGGAGAAGCTGAGGTTGCTCAGGTCACGCCGGTGGACAACCAAGTTGGTGTAGTCGCGGATCGGCAGCACAAGCGCCTGGCTGGCTACTTCTTCGGCGACTTGCGAGTACATCGCCAGGCGTTCCGAACGGGGGGCCGTCGACTCTGCGGCTGCCACAAGCAGGGCATCCAGGTCGGGATCAGACCAGCCTGTCCAGTTGTACAGGCCGTCAGAAGAGAAGAAGGGTCGCAGCAGATCCGGATCGGAGCCGAAGAAATTGACGCCGATGACATGGTACTCTCCGCCAGCCTGGGCTTCTTTGAGAGGACCGAATCCTGGAGCGACCTGGAGATCCACCTCGGCTCCCAGCTCCGACCAGGCGGCGCTGACGAGCTGTGCGGCCTCGGGATTTGAACCCCACGGGGGGACGATCAGGGTGATTCCTAGCCGCACGCCGTCCCGCTGGCGGAGACCGTCGGATCCCCTGCGCCAGCCGGCCGCATCCAGCAGGGAGGCGGCCTCGGCCGGATCGAACAGCTCTGCGGGCACGGCGGGTGAGGCTCCGGGCGTGCCGGCAGAGAGCAGCCCTTCGGCGACGGACGAATGCTCTCCAAACACGGTCCTAACCAGGCGCGCCCGATCGACCGAGAGCAGCAGCGCCCGGCGGACGGACGGGTCGCTGGTGGGAGAGCGAGTGGTGTTGAAGAACAGTTGAAGGGGCTGCCCCGGGATGGGTACGGCCTGCAGCTGATACTTGCCACTCGACACCAACCGCTCGGCATCATGCGGCGGCATTTCGCCGATCACGTCCACGTCCCCGGTTTCGAGCGCCAGAGCCCTTGTTGCCGGGTCTTCGAAGAAGCGGAAAGTCACCTGGCGGTAGTAGGGCTGATCGTGCTGGTAGACGGATGGCGCCCAATCGTAGTCAGGGTTGGCCTGCAGCGTCAGGTGGTCATTCGGGACATACTCGACAAAGCGATACGGCCCCGTCCCAACCTGGTGGAACTGATACTCGGCACCGCCCCATTGCGCCAGCGCCTTCGGCGAGGCCATGCCCAGATAGACCTGGGAAAGGCTGTCGAGCAGCGGGGCAAATGGCTGGCTCAGCTGGAGCACCACCGTTGAAGGATCACGGACTGCAATCGACTCGAGCGGCCCAAGCATCGACGCCGCCTTCTGAGACAGGTTTTCGGGGTCGAGCACCCGCTCGAGATTGACCTTGACGGAATTAGCGTCGAAGGGCGTTCCGTCATGGAACTCGACATCCTGCCGCAGGTAGAAGGTGTACGTGCGTCCATCCGGCGAGATCTCCCAGCGAGAGGCCAGCCCGGGGACAAACTCCTGGGTCTCTGGGTCCTGGAAGACCAACGTGTCGTACACCGATCCGAGGGGGATGGTGAGTTCGGATGAGGCATTGAGATGAGGGTCGAGACCGGTTGGCGCCAGTGTCAATCCATACCGAAGGCTGGGGCCAGCGGTCGCGGCGGGTGGGCTGCAGCTCCCCAGGAGCAGGAGCGGCAAGAGAGCGAGGGCGCGGCGCATGAAGGCTAGGGCTCTCTCGCCAGAAGCATGGCTCCGATCACGCCGGCATCATCGCCCAGGGCAGCCGATGCGATCGTGACCTGGTCCCGGTAAGCGGGATGCATCAGCGCCGAAGCGAACGCCTGGCGGATCGGTTGCAGGATCAAGTCGCCGAGCTGGGAGACGCCGCCGCCGAGCACGATCCGTTCGGGGTCGAAGGCGTGAGCCAGGCTGGCCAGGTGTTTGCCGATGACTGTTCCGGCCTCCTCGATGACCTGCCGCGCCAGCGGATCGCCAGCAGCGGCGGCCTGCCCGACCTCGGTCGCCGTGAACTCCTCGGACGGAGAGCCCCCGCCTGTACGTTGCGCCCGGCGCTCGGCCATGATACGGCCGATGGCGGGTCCGGAAGCCAAAGACTCCAGGTGGCCGGGTTGACCGCAGCCGCAGAGCGGAGCCCTGGGGTCGACGAGCATGTGGCCGAACTCGGCGGCCAGGCCGTGAGCC
>JALHUE010000227.1 GCA_022866145.1 Anaerolineales bacterium
ACCCTGAGCATGTGGGCCACGACCATCACCACCATACCGTTGGCGGCCCAGTGGTGGATGGCCCGAATGCTGGACCCGAATCGGACTTCGTTCTCGATGTACAGGATGCTGGTGTAGGCGCCTTCCGGCGTCGGCTGGTAGTAGGCGGCGAGCATGATGCCGGTGATTCCCTGGATGGCCAACAGGGCGAGGGTGATGCCGCCCAGGCAGTAGAACCACTTGGTGGCAAACAGCGGGACGGGCTTCTTGAGCGCCTGCAGCATCGGCTCTTTGATCTGGTAGCGGCTGTCCACCCAGTCGGCGCTGCGCAGCCAGAGCGGCTTCCACGGGGCGCGGGTGCGCCAGGCGCTGGCAGAACGAGCTGCCCCGTAGACGAAAACCATGCCAAACGCCCCGAAAACCAGCCAGCGGGTCAGGGGAGTCCACAGGTTCTTCAGTTCTCCGGTCAGGTGGCAGTGCAGGCAGGTGTCCTGCTCCGCCGGTGGCAGGGTTTCCGCCGGCGGGGGCGCGGCCAGAGCCCGCACGTCCTGGGTGAGCTGGGAGACCGACGGGGCCGCCATGCCGCTGGCCTCAGTCGGATGCGTCCAGGGTAGGGCCGCGCTGAATGCGGCTGCCAGCAGGAACAGGGCGGGAACGACGAAAAAAACGCGGCGAAATCGGGGCATGCCGTCCACCTCGCGTTCCATAGGCATCGCAGTTCCGGCGCCCGTCCGGCGCGGCGATTTCTACTAGTTAGGGTAGGGGATGGCTAAATTGCGGGGCAGTGCAGGGTTTCACCCCTTGCGGAGATGTTCGTCATCGCCCCGAAGGTGATGGTTTGCGCGGCCGCGCACCTCGGTGCGCCACGGAATCCAGGGCTGCGTCCGGCGGCGACGAATCGCGCCGCGAGCCGGGAAAGATGTCACATGGGATCGAGATGGAGAACGGGGATCGGATCGAGGGCATCGGCCATAGGGAACCCGAGAATGCGGGAGTAGAAAGACAATTCGGCCTGATAACACCGCCGGAGGTTGTCCGCGTTGCGAAAACCGTGGCCTTCTCCGGCGAACTTCATCAGGAGGTGAGGGATCCGACGTGCTGAGAGGGCTGCGGCCAGGGCCTCGGCTTGTGATGGCGGCACGACTCTGTCGTCCTCACCCTGGAAAAGGATGACCGGGGTGAGAAAGCGATCCAGATGATGGATCGGTGATCGGGCGCGGTAGAGAGCCTTGGCCTGCGGGTAGGGGCCGATCAGCCAATCGAGATAGTGGGCCTCGAACTTGTGCGTGTCGCGAGCCAAGAGCTCGAGGTCGGCGACGCCATAGTAGGAAGCTGCGGCGCTGAACACGCGAAAGAACGCCAGCGCCGAAAGCGTCGTGAATCCGCCGGCGCTGCCGCCCCGAATGATCAGCCGGTTGCCGTCGGCACGTCCTTGATTCGCCAACGCAACCGCTGCCTGCACACAGTCTTCTACGTCGACCACTCCCCATTGGCCCCGCAACAAGTCGCGAAAGCCGCGGCCGTAGCCGCTGCTGCCTCCGTAGTTGACGTCAACTACCGCCAGGCCCCGGCTGGTCCAGTACTGGATCCAGAGCAGGAGGAAGGAATGGGCAGCGGAGGTCGGGCCGCCGTGGCTGGCGACCAGAAGCGGCGGGGTGTCGTGAATCGGGGCGCGAAATCGGCGGGAGCGGGGAGGATAGTAGAAGGCGTGAGCGAGCCGGCCGCCTGCGCTCTTGAAGGTGAAGTGCTCAGGTCGCGAGACATCCTGAGCGTCGAGCCCCAGGGTGATGGAGCAGTGCACGACCTGGGGCTGGCGGCGCTCCACATCGAAACGCACGATCGACTGCGGCAGGCTCGGAGATCCCCCGATCATCCAAAGGTGGGTTCCATCCCATCGCAGCTGAGGGGGGTAACAGCAGGTGAGTCCAGTCGGCAGCCACTCCACCCGGCGCCCGTTCGGGGAAAGCAGGCACAGCTCGTCCATCCCCTCGCGCGTGATCAGGCAGGCAATCTCGCCACCCGGCAGGAAGACATAGCGCGAGAAGCCCAGCCCCCACTGTGGAAGCCCGACTTCGGCTTCGATCGGAAGGAGCAAGCAGGCCGAGCCATCCGAGTCGAGGGCATACAGGTTCCACCAACCGCTACGGTCGCTGACAAAGTGCAGCCTTCCGTCCGGGCTCCAGGAAGGCTGGAAGATCGACTCCTCGTCTCCGCCTGCGATCCGGTGCGGCTGGCTCAGCCGTCCATCCGACTCCAACCCGGCAACCCACAGCCGGCTGCCCTGCCAGGGCATGTTGGGGTGATCCCAGGTCGTCCAAGCCAGCAGCTTGCCATTCGGATGCAGACGCGGGAAGGCGAAGAAGTCGTGTCCCTCCAGCAGGCTTCGGGGTACGGCCTCGCCGGTGGTCGAGATCAGCGCCAGATCGTTGACGACCGTTTCTCCCCGGTGCTGCTCGCGCACGGCCACGATGTGGCGTCCATCAGGGGTGATCTCGCCGTCGGCATAACGGAGCGAAGCCGGCTCATCCGGCTCGGGGGTAATCGGGTATGGTGAACGCCCGGGGTCGAGTCGGTACATTCGCTGGTCGCGGAAGTTGACGAAGAACTGCGCCGTCTCGGTCACGACCAGGCTGCCGCCTCCATATTCGTGCAGGCGCGAGCAAGCGCTGTACTCGGGGAGGAGCAGGCTTTGTGCGCCTCTCGCCGCCGTCCAGCGGATCAGCGCGGAGCGGCCGCCCTCTTCGGGCCGGATCTCGACCCAGTAGGCGGCCTGGCGCGTGAGGCGCAGTTCCTCAAGCGTGCCGCGGGAAGTGCCCGCCGAGGCAACCATCGAGGCCGAGACCGGCGACTGCCATGTGCCGTAGGGCGCAACGGCTCGAGGGGGCATGCGCTTTCCCTCCTCAGACGATCTCGGTGAGGTGCAACGCCCTTCCGACCCTGGTTCTCAAGGACAGGCGTTGCTCAAGTGGTCGTCGAAGGTGCTGGCAAACAGATGCCGTCCGGATCCGTCACAAGTGGCCCGGAAGAAAAGGAACTCAGTCTCCGCCGGCTCGGCCACGGCTTGCAGCGAGCTCAGGCCGGGATTGGCGATGGGTCCCGGCGGCAGTCCGGAATACCGATACGTGTTGTACGGCGACTCGAGCTCCAGGTCGGCTAGGGTCAGTGGAGCCTTCCACCACATTCCGTCCGCTTGCCGGCCCAATGCGTACTGCACGGTTGGGTCGGCCTCCAGGCGTATCCCCTGCTGCAGCCGGTTGAGAAAGACTGCTGCGATCAGGGGGCGTTCGTCAGGGACGATGGCTTCGCGCTCAACGATCGACGCCAGCACAACTGCCTGGGCCAGCGACAGGCCTTGCTTCTCAAAGCCAGCGCGCAGCGAGGGCGTCACCCGCTTGTCGAAGGTGGCCAGCATCGTGTTGACCAGCTGCTCGGCGGTCGTCCCGGCGCCGAGGGCGTAGGTGTCCGGGAACAAGAAGCCCTCCGCGCTGGGGGCGGACGGGAGCCCGAGAACTTCCTGGAGGCCGTCCGCCTGCTGGGCAGCCTGCATGAAATCCGGTGAGGCGAATCCGATGCCCTCCAAGGGAAGTGCCTCGGCGATTTGCTCCAGGCGCCAGCCCTCAGGGACCGTCAGGCGGGACTGGCTGACCATGGCCAACTGCAGCGCCTCCGCCAGCTGGGTGATCGACATTTCGCCCGAGAGGGCATAGCGCCCGGCTTGAATCCGGGTGTCGAGGCCGTAAGAGCGGAGATACGCTCGGAGCAGGGCGGGATCCTGCACGATCTGGGCATCTTTCAGGCGCTGGATGATGGTCTCCGCCGAATCGCCCGGGAGGACGGTGATCTCGGCCATTGCGGAGGGATCCCCGGCAGGCTGGGACAAGGATCCGCCTCGCAGGAGCAAGTAAGCTCGGAGCAGGGCTCGATCGGCGCCGGCGATGCCCTGGGTTGGGCCCAGCAGCGAGGCGACGGGCTTGGACCCACCGAACAGGATCGCACCGGCCGCCACGCCGACCATGCACAGGATCAGGATCAGCGACGTCAGGAACAGACAGCCGGAAACGGAACTACTTCGGCGCCGCATCCAGGTGCTCCTGCAGAATGACCGCCGCTGCCCGGGCGTGCTCCATGGCCTCGGGGCCAGTTCGGATTCGGGCTGCCTGGGATGACCCCGTCTCATCCCAGGCTACCACCGGGATCGTTGTCGCTACCCGCAGCGCATCTATCAGTCGAACGGCTCGCCGGGCCTGCGGACCGAGCTCCCCGTCTAGGCCATAGGGTACCCCGACAACAATTCGCTCGACGCCGTGCTCGCCTGCGGTCTCAAGCAGTGCCTGGACGTCGCGCTCACGCGAGACATGGCGCAGCACTCGCAAGGGGCGCGCGATCGTGCCAGTGGGGTCGGAGACCGCGACACCGAGATGAACGTCACCGGGGTCGACCGCCAGCACGCGCCCCATCACGGAGCTTCCCAGGGCAGGGAGATCCGAATGCGGCTCTCTACCCAGGGCACACGGTTGAGCCAGGCTGGCCTGACGATGATCTCGGGTGGCAGGGAGAGGCCTGCTCTCTGTAGGAGAATCTGGCGGGCCTCTTCAACAGGTAGGCCGCGAATGGCACGCGCCAAGCCCGCCCGATCGACGGGGCGGTAGACGGTCCAGTGGGCGGCCACGTCAAGAGTGCGGCCGGCAGGGTCACCTCCGGGTGTCAGCTCGCCCATGGTCAGCGATCCGGGCGCAGGGATCCAGCCGGGGTCTGCGGCGGCCTCGATCTCGTCCCAGGTGTTCTGCTTGAGGTCGTCCTCGAGAAGCGCCAGGCCCCCAATTCGGACTTCTTGCCAAAGGCCGACGGAGTCAGCGGCCTCACCCGCCGAAAGATCAAACGCTTGCTCGACGACATCCACCACCCGCAGCGACCCCGGGAGAAGGCTCTCGCCCGCCTGCAGGTTATCCTGCAGCGCAAGCCGAGCCTGCTCAAACAGCTGGTCCTCGAGGGCGCGTTGCAGGGTCGGAAGGTCGGCCGGCGCGACTGCGGAGCGAATTCGGTCGGAACCGCCTGACAGATCCTGCGGATTTGAGACGGAGGCCTGCAATCCGAGCGGGCCGTCCACCGAGTCAAGCGAGCCTGCGGCCAGGTTGCCCGCTGACCCGGCTGCGACCGCGGCGACCGGGACGCTCACGGTGCTTCCCTGGCCCGCCGGGAGTTCCGCCACCACCGTCGTGATGAAGCGGACCGGGTCCTGACGGGTGGGGCGCACACTGGTTCCCTCGGGGATGCTCACCGGCTCAGACGTCAAGTTGGTGAACAAGGCAGTCCCGACGGCGGGGGTTACGGGTGCCAGGACGGTGCCGGTCGTCGGCAGGCGGAGTTTCCCCTGCAGCGTCACCTCGACCTGTCGGGAGGCAAGTCCTTGCACCGGGCCACCCTGCAGCTGTCCCGGGGAGGCCTCCAGCATCACGGTCTGTTCTCGGGTCTGACTGATCGGGGTGACCAGAGCGTCGGCAGAAGGCAAGATGGCGGCCGCCATTGCCAGCAGGGAAATCGCCGCCAGCCCGATCCACAGCCACCGCTGCGCTCCACGCGTGGTGGAGAGCCCCAGAATAGGTGGGCGCGGCGGCAGCCTGCCAGGCTGACCGGAGCGCCCTGGGTGGACGTTCCTGGAGATGGGTGATGCCGACGGGAGCCATGCGCCTTCACGGACCTCGTCCAGGGATGGGAAGTGCGGGATGGCCGCGGCTTCGGCGGCCGTCACCAGGACCGGGTGGCGGGTCACGAGGGCTAGCTGACGGCCGCGCAAGGCTGCTTCTCGGTGGAGCAGCACAAGGTCAAGCTGGGTGAGCCGCGTCCGGCCCCGGTTGGGGTAGACGAGCACCACTCGAGGCGCCTGCGACCATGCCAGTCGGTCCCGCACCGAGGCCCGGTCGTCCTGAGACTCAAGCTCGATGATCTGGAGCTTCATCCGCGCAGCCGTTCCCCCGAGTAAGGCGAGCTTGCCGGATCGCCGGCCGGGGTTGTGAGCGGCACTGCATGCCTACGCCAGGTGCCTGCGCACGTAGTCTTCGGCCTGGTCGAGGGCCAGGCGCAGCTTGGAAGGATCCTTGCCGCCGGCCTGGGCCATCCCCGGCTTGCCGCCTCCGCCGCCGCCCATCACTCCGGCAGCCTGCTTGACAAGCTCTCCTGCGTGCAACCCGCGTGCCACCCCATCCGGGCTGATGGCGGCCACAATCACCGGGCGACCTTCCGGGGCGGAACCGAGTACGATCACGCTGGAAGGATACCGGGCGCGCAAACGGTCCACCAGTCTGCGCAGGGTTTCCGCATCGGCGGATCCCACCTCGCCGGCGATCATCGTGACGCCTTGCACCTGCTGGGGCCGGAGTTGCAGGGCCTCGGCTTCCGCCTGCTGCAGCCGCAGCGTCTCCAGGCGCCGCTCCAGGGCGGACTGTTCCTCGAGCAGGGCGTGAACGCGGGCCTCGACGGTTTCCGGCGATGTGCCGAGCTGGCGCGCCAGACGTTCGAGGGCGCCCATGCGCGCCTTGACGAGCTCGAGCGCCGCCCGCCCGGTCACCGCTTCGATGCGGCGGATGCCGGCGGCCACGCTGCCTTCCGAGAGGATCAGGAAGGTGCCGATGATGCCGGTTTCGGGTACATGCGTGCCGCCGCAAAGCTCGTAGGACACGCGCGGCGTGTCCCCGATGGCGACGGTCCGGACGGTCTCGCCGTAGGTCTCGCCGAATAGCGCCATCGCACCTTCGCCGATGGCTTCCTGGCGCGGCTTGAGGCGGCTGACCACATCGAGGTTGCTCAACACGGCCTGCTGCACCAGGGTTTCGACTCGGTCAAGTTCCTCAGCGGTCATAGCCTGGGGGTGGGTGAAGTCGAAGCGCAGGCGATCGGGGGCGACCATCGAGCCGGCCTGGAGGGCATGCTCGCCCAGCACGGCCCGCAGCGCACCATGCAGCAGGTGAGTTGCCGTGTGATTGCGCATGACGTCCCAGCGGCGATCCCGGTCGACCGCCGCGATCGCCAAATCTCCTGAGTGCGGTTGACCGCGCAACACAGTCCCCTGCAGCACACTCAAGCCGGCGATCGGGCGCAGCGCGGCCTGCACCTGGAACTCCCAGCGCGGTTCCTTGACCGAGGCGACGGTCCCCATATCGCTGACTTGGCCGCCGGCCTCGGTGTAGAAAGTGTGGGCCGCCAGGACCAGGCCTACCGCCTCCCCGGGGCTGGCCAGCGACTGGTTGCCCCCGGGCCCGATGATCGCCAGCAACGGCACCTCAATTTCGAAACCCCCATACGGATCCACCTGGACGCCTTGCGCCGGCAACGCAGAGGCGGCTTGTAGGTCGGCCAGAGCCTGCTGGTAGATCTCGAGAGGCACCTCACCGGCGTCGGCGCCCCACTCGGCGCCTGCAGATGAGACATCGCGGTGGGTTTCCATGGCCTCCCGGAAGCCGGCCTCCTCGACCTCCAGCCCGGATTCGCGGGCGATGTCGCGGGTGATCTCAAGCGGTAGTCCATATGTGGCATACAGATCGAAGGCGCTCGAGCCGGGGAGCACATACTCGCCGCGGGCCGTGGAGGAATGGATCAGCTCGTCCAGGTGGCCGACTCCGGTTTCAACCGTACGTCGGAAGCGCCGCTCCTCGTCCACCAGGGTTCGCATGACGGCCGGCCGGTTGCGCACGATCTCCGGGTACACATCCCCATATTCCTCGATCACGGCCTCGGCGATCTGACCGAGGAAGGGATCGTCGAAGCCGGCCTTCGAGCCGAAACGGCTGGCCCGGCGCACAATCATCCGACAGACGTAGTTGCGTCCGACGTTGCCGGGCACGACGCCGTCCGCGATCAGGAAGGTTGCCGCCCGAACGTGGTCGGCGATCACGCGGTAGGGTGTGAGCAGGTCGAGGCGCTGCTTCGGGGTGTGGCCGGCGAGCTGCTGGATCCGGTCGAGGATCGGGGTGAACAGGTCGGTCTTGTAGTTGGAGTCGACCCCCTGCAGGACGGAGACC
>JALHUE010000228.1 GCA_022866145.1 Anaerolineales bacterium
CGACGCTCCACCGGATGAGGCTGTCGAAGAGCGCTTCGCCGAGGACCTCCAGCGGGTTATCGCCGTCCACGGCCTCGCAGCCCAGTTCTACCGCCGCAGCCTCGACGAGAAGAGCACGCTCGACTTCGACGACCTCGAAGCGAACACCGTGCGCTTGCTCAGCCTCCCGGAGGTCCGCCAGGCCTGGCAAGCCGAGCTGTCCGCTGTCCTGGTCGACGAGTTCCAGGACACGAATGAACGCCAGCGGGCGATCGTCGAGGCGATCTGCGGCGCGTCCCCCGGCCGCCTCTTTGTTGTCGGAGACGCCCGTCAAAGCATCTACCGCTTCCGCGGCGCCGATGTCACGGTCTTTCGTCGCACCGGTGCGGACATCACCGGCCGGGGTGGGGAGGCGATTGAGCTTGGCCTGACCTTCCGCGCGCACCTCGGCCTGCTCCACGTTCTGGACCGCCTCCTCCCCCCGGTGATGGGCACCGCCGACGACCCGGATCGCCTGTATGCCGTGCCGTACTCGCCCATGCGTTCCGATCGATCGCGACCGCGGGAAGGGATGGTTGATCCGCATTTGGAGTTCGTCCTCGGGACCGGCCGCACGGCCGACGACGCCCGACCCAGAGCCGCGGCTGCCCTGGTGGAGCGGCTGCTGGAACTGCGCCAGCGCGGGGATATCCGCGCCTGGGACGACGTGGCGCTGCTCTTCCGCGCCTCCACCGGCTTCGCCGCCTACGAGGATGCCCTCGAGCGGGCGCAGATCCCGTTTGTCACCGTGGCCGGCGCCGGTTTCTTCGAGCGCCCCGAGGTGCGCGACCTGCTCAACCTGCTGCAGGCACTCTCGGATCCCTGGGACGATACCGCCATGGCCGGGCTTCTTCGATCGCCGGTGATCGGCATGACTGATGCCGGGCTGTACCAGCTGCGGACGTCAGCCGAACCCCCAACACCCTTCTGGACCGCCCTCCAGGAACCCCTCGAGGGCCTCTCCCCGGATGATCAGTCGGCTGCCAGTAGGGCCCGCAGCCTGATTGACTCCCTCACGCCGCTTGTCGACCGCCTGCCGGTGGCCACGCTCCTGCGGCGCATCGTCGACACGAGTGAGTACCGGGCCGCTCTTGCCGCCAGCCACCACCGCTACTGGCGCAACCTGGACAAGCTGCTGGCGGATGCCCACAGGTCCGAACTCGTCCGCGTGCACACCTTCCTGGAGTACATCCGCACCAGCCGTGACGTCGGCGCCCGAGAAGGCGAGGCGCCGGCGGAGGCCGAAGGCGCCGTCCGCCTGATGACGATCCACAAGGCCAAAGGGCTCGAGTTCCCGATCGTTGTGCTGGCCGACGCCTCGCGCCGGATGCGTGACATGCCCGAGACCGCCTACCTCAGCCCGGAGGTGGGCCTGGCCTTCAATCCCGATCGACAGGATGCCAGGCCTCTTGCCTATGGCCTTGCCCGCTGGCTCGACTCCCAGCAGGTTGCTGCAGAGGAAGCCCGCCTGCTGTATGTGGCCTCCACCCGCGCCCAGGAGAAGCTCATTGTCTCGGGCCACCTTTCCGGATCCGCCGGAGCCTGGCGCGCCGCCGGCTGGATGGATCAGCTGCTGGAGATTGTCGGCTGCGACGTCGACCAGGTGACCGCTGCGCCGGGGGCGTGGCTTGCGCTTGATCTCGGGGGTGGGGCGCAGGCCGCCATGCGGGTGGCGGTCGAGGACGCCCCAGTCCGCCCGTGGCCGGGAGCAGGCCTTGCCTCCGAGTGGCCATCGTCCGAGGAAACCCCGCTCTTCCCTCCGCTCATCGAGACAGCCTCCGAAGAACAGCCGTCCGAGCCCGAAGAGGACGTCCGCCGCGATTGGCGGGCCACCGGGGAACGCATCCGTCCCCCGGCTGCCGTGGTCGGCCTGATGGTCCATCGCGCCATCGAGGCGTGGCTCTTCCCCGGCGACGCGCGCCTGCCGCGCGAGCTGGAGTCTGTTGCGCTGGCCGAGGGCCTGGTCGATCGGCGACAGAGGCAGGCAGCGGTCGCAGAAGCATCCAAG